>JBQGBZ010000224.1:0-2381 GCA_052038215.1 Nitrososphaera sp. | reverse complement strand
AGCAAGCTGACCAAAATTCTCTGCAATGAGCTGCCACAATGACAGATTTATTCTGTTGACGCTGACTCTAATATGGTTCAGCAGGCAAAGTCTAATTTGTCGGCTTACAAAAATGTTCAGGTTATCCATGCGAGCATGGAGAAAGTGGCCCTTCTTCCTAAAGCGGACGTGATCTACTTGCCTCATATCTTGCGGTCATGTGCATTAATGGCCTTGAGAAGGTCAAGACTAGTTCTCTACCTGCTTCTGATTTTACCAGCATCATAAAAGGTCATCTTTTCTTTTCCCGCATTCCGAAACGATACATGCTTTACATTTATCGACGAATGCATGCCTTGGCGATCTCTTTAATGTGTCGATGATCTGTTCCACAGCATCCACCCAGCACATTCAGATGCTTCAATCGATTCACGAGTTGACCGTATTGCCCTCCCAGTTCGACAGGATTCCCATCATCAAGCTCTGTAGCCCTATCTAGTTCTGCATGGCTTGCAAATGAAGCGTTTGCTCTTAGACCCTGTATTCTATCTAACCAGGGTTTGCCATTACTTAATACTGCCTCAAAATGGCTCGGGTGTGCGCAATTAATCATATAGTATACTGGAGCATTGCCGGTGACTTTATCCAAAGTTGTAATCGCATCCTCCAAGGACTGACCAGTTGGCAACGACCCATTTGTTTCGACAGTAAATGAAACAGCAACAGGCATGCCCGCTTGCTTTGCCGTTCGAACAATGCCCTCAGCTTCTTCACTATAGTTCATAGTGATGGCAGTAACCATGTCTGCGTCAGTATTTGCAAAGACCTTGATCTGTTCAGAGTGATATTGTTCAGCCTCGTCTACAGACATGAGGCTTGATGGATTGTACCCATCCCCGCGAGGACCAATGCATCCGCTGATAACCATTGGAGATTGTGTATTCTCGTACTCTTGACGAATACCAGCGAGAAGCTCTATTGCCATGCGGTTCACATTTGCTAGACTTTTGCTGTCATAGCCTAACTTTGCTCCCCAATCACGGTTGGCGCGCCACGTGGGACTCTCCAGAATAAACCCTGCTTTATGACTTGTCGCAATTGAAGCATACATTCTATAGTACCTTTGAAGAGCCTCTCTTCCATTATCATCTTGCAACAGAGTAAATGCTGCAAAGTGCGGTAATTCCAACCCTTCGCGATAAATGAGAGTAGTCTCTAACCCTCCGTCTGTAAGGAAGGGGCCGCCGCTATACAACTGAGGCAAATTATTTCGATACTGTGGCATCGGATCCAAGGAACGACCTTGGAAGATAAAAAGATTCTAGATAATGTAGGTGCATAGCTGAAGCACTAGACTTCAATCCCCTTATTTCGTTATAAATGCACTTCCCCTCAAAAGAACTGAGAAGAGAGGGGGCCCGTCGAGGTTTGGATAAAAAATCATTTGAATCAAAAGGTAAGAACTCTGATGTTTATTTTCGGAAGCACGAGACTTCCAGAGGAATTCTTGAGAAAAACCTTGAAAAATAGACTGTCCAATTTGTTGCAAAACTAATAAGTTCTTCGACATAGAGTAGAGATAGATATTCGGCAACTATTTGTTATGCCTATCCTGTATTAGAGAATAACAAGTGCTAGTGTGTATGACTCTGCACTTGCGGTGCTAAATATACAGAATAAATATCCTCATATTGATAACTTTATTTTATATTGCATTTCTGGGCAGGTTCGTTTTGTGGCATTCTCGATGGCAGCAGTAAGAAACCTGCATTTCCAAGAAGAGTCATTGCTGGTACTGATATTATAGCATTAGTTGAAGATGTAGGCAACCAAATACCGGATAAATCATGGATGCTTTATTTGTTAGAATTATTCAATAAGCAGCAGAATATTGCAATTGAACTAAACCTTATCTGCCAGTTCGATAACCAGAATTACTTTGAAGCAATATTTAATGGTGTAAATAGATATAGATTCAAAGAAGTATTGCCCATACTTGGCCACTCGTACCTTCGTCAAATAATCATGAATTCACAAACAGAATGCATTAGTTACCTTCTACAGGATAGAAATACAAAGCAAATGGAAAGATTTGATCTACGTTTGAACATCGGAAGGGGATTATTTTCATTTGCCTTTGAAGCATCAAACCATTTTACTGGAATAGAATGGTGGAATAAAACCGGTAACTTTCCATACCAAATAAGATATCATGTGCAGATATCGCAACTTATGTATGGTCTGTCAGATATTAATAATAATCCTTCAGACTCTGAATACATAGTCTATCTACCATATAACGCATTAATGCCAAATAGCGAAGGATCAAGTTTGCGGTATCCAATTTCATTCTATAATCCCAGAATCGAATCTGGTTGCATCTGTTATAATGTTAAACCAGG
>JBQGBZ010000223.1:0-8465 GCA_052038215.1 Nitrososphaera sp. | reverse complement strand
TATCCATCAGAAAAAGCCAACCACTGGGATATCAAATGTATGCAGGGAGAATATGAGCACTTCGGAGTCTTTTGGTATCGATATGGTACACCCTTTGACAAAGAGCCCGTGCACGGAATATGTTTTTACTACAATGAGATTCCTCAAAAAAGAGTTGACGAACTAGCCTCCTTTTTGCAATCTAACTTTGGAGGGAAGCTCCTTTCATTGCATAGCAGGGGGTTCCTTCAGGGCTCAAAGGAGTTTGCCGATCCAAAGTCGATAGGCATGCTTGGTAATGAGCTCAGCCTTAGATTTAACGCTCCAGTTGAGCTCACCATAGAATTTGAAAAGGTGAGCAAGGAAGAGGTTGATCAAGAGTCATTTAACCTACCTTCATCCAAGGCCCTTCCAATAACCGCGACTGATTGATTCTGGGCTAATACACTAGAGTATAGCAATATATTTCTCCGACACTAACAAATAGATGTCAATGGTGGCAGAGATGACCATCAGGGAGCATATTGACGAGCTCCGGGTCAGAATACTCAGAATAGCATTGGTGGTAATTATTATCACCATAGTTGTTATGACGTTTGAACTGCGCCCAATTCAGATTAACGGCATTACATTTGTATACCCCTATCCAAACCCATTGCACAATATCTCCATTCAGCTTACATTCTACATGCAGGAGACCCTACTACCAGAAGGCGTAAGCCTTATTCAGACCGCTCCAGGTCAGGCATTTTTTTCCCAGATTTATTTTTCTATGCTAATAGGCCTAACTGCCTCTATCCCTTTCACTATGAGAGAGTTATCAGCATTCATCTCACCTGCAATAAGCAGTAAGACAAAAACTAGTTTGATGAACGTATTCCTTCCTTCACTTGCACTTTTTGTTGTAGGCGTTGCATTTTGCTACCTTCTAGTAATACCATATGTCCTTGGCTTTTTATATCAATATGGAGAGGCTCTTAATGCGGATACTTTTTTCACGATCAACAATTTTATTTCGTTTGTACTTCAGTTCCTCCTTGGCTTTGGCATCGCCTTTCAGTTACCAATACTGATGTACGGGATATCACTTACCGACATTATTTCCCCTATGTTCTGGCGAAAGAATTTTCGTTATGCTGCTCTTATTATGGTAATTTTTGGCGCGCTAATTACTCCAGATGGTAGCGGACTAACTTTATGGTTAATAGCAGCTCCTATGATAAGACTCTATCTTGCAGGCATGCTAGTTGTTGAAAGAAGGGCTGCACGAGCTGTATTAAAAACTAACACTTAAATCCTAATGCATTGTGTTTATATATAGATAATGGCTTGGTAGTAGAAGCATCATCATCAAATCTCCTAATGCAATTTGCAGGCCTTGGAGGATTGGAATGGGTTATTATCATTGCATTAATCGTAGTAGTCTTTTTTGGCGTTAAAAAGATTCCAGAACTTGCGAGGTCATTTGGCAAAGCTAGTGCTGAATTTCACAAGGCAAGGATTGAGGCCAAAAGGGAGCTTCAAGAAATGAAAAGTGAGGGAACCGTTGGAAGGGAAAAACTTGAATCCATAGCTGACTCACTTGGAATTGACTATACTAACAAAAATGATGACGAGTTGAGGACTGCAATTGAAATAGAACTCAACAAAACCAAGCAATAGCTTGGAACCTTTTTATTAGATCCTCTTTTCACCTCAAACTATTGATCAGTCTGCAGCAGATCGCAGCTATTGTAAGTAAATATGATTTGAAGAACGTTACCTTAGGCACCATAGGCAGTCATTCTGCACTGGAAATAATGGATGGTGCAAAAGATGAGAACCTCAAGACTATATGCATATGTCAAAGAGGCAGAGAACTGCCGTATATGCGATTCAAGCGGCTTGCAGATGAAATCCTCTTGTTAGACAAGTTCTCAGATATATTATTTCAGGAGAACCAAGAAAAATTAATACAATCTAACGCCGTAATGGTGGCTCATAGGGCCTTCACTGCCTATCTAGGCTATGACAACATTGAAAACAACCTCAGAGTACCTATCTTTGGTAACAGGTCACTTTTGCGTGCAGAAGAGCGGAGCGCACCAAGAAACCAATATTATCTGCTGGAAAAGGCAGGCATACATCATCCAAAGATCTATCGCAATCCGTCAGATATAGATGGACTAGCGATAATAAAAGTACAAGAGGCTACTCGCAAGCTGGAGAGAGCATTTTTCATTGTGTCCTCTTATGAGGACTATAAGAAAAAGTCAAAACAAAAAATTGAGCAAAGGCTTGTGACAAAGGAAGACCTCGACAGTGCCACAATTGAGCAATATGTGCCAGGCACCTATTTTAATTTGAATTTCTTTATCTCTCCTCTTGCAGGTGAGACAGAATTTCTTGGAATAGAGCGGAGGCTTCAAACTAACATACACGACATTGTTTCACTCCCTGCAAGAGAACAGATGGAATTAGATATCCAGGTACAAAATATCGAGGTAGGCCACACTCCAGCGAGCATAAGAGAATCACTATTGGAGAAGATCTTTGAAATGGGCGACAAAATTGCTTTTGCAGTAAGAAAAGAATATCCACCAGGCATAATTGGCCCTATTTCGCTTCAGAGCGTTGTGACAATTGACCTTGACTTTGTAGTGTACGATGTTTCACTACGCGTGCCAGGTAATCCGATTATGGCGACTACGAGCCCCTATACTAAATATTATTATGGTCAGACAATGGGGGTAGGGCGCAGGATTGCCATGGAGATAAAGAATGCCATGCTACAGAGGAAACTATCTGATGTTTTAACTTAAACTAACGCTCTATGGCTTCTTCGAATAGACCCTTTCTTACCTTGATTGGTATATCATAGTAAGCGGCTAGCGCTATTGAGTCAGAAGCACGATAATTGCGCATAACGATCTCGCCCTTTTTGCTCTTAAAGTAGAGATTCGCCCGCAGAACTGAGCCGCTTTGGTACACATGCACTTTAACGAGCAGAAGATCCTGCATTACTGCAATTTCTTCAACCAAGTTGTAGATAGTGGGTATACTACCTTTATCTCCATCTTGAAAACGTGAAATGTGCCTTGCTACCTCACCGGAAAATGCCCGCATTGGGAACTCTTTACCCTCATTTGACTTTAATACTACAACACCTTCAAGCCCGAGCTGATCTACAAACCCCACATAACTTATTCTGGCGGAAATGTATTCCTCGTCCTCTACCTGAGGGTCCCCTGACATTGTGTCGCTACTATAATGGACTTTCCTAGAATTAAGGGTTTAGGGATCTTCGATAGGATTTAATTTGCAATCACAGATGAGGATATGTGCAGCAAATTAGACATGCATCAGAAGAATTGGCAAGCTTTAAGGGAAAGTGGTTTTAGAGTCCTCTTTGTAGGCGCCTTCTCGCTTGCAATTGCATTTATAATATACAGCCAGTTCACAATGCCTTCATCAGAGCCAGTAAGGGTGGAGTCAGAGGAACTGACAGGTCTTGCATGGGGCATGCTTGCAATAAGTGCAGCATCCATGGCATCAATGGTGTATGGCGCATATATCATTTTTAGATCAGAGCAGATCAGGACAGCAACAACAACAATAGTTGGAGCTGAAAATGGTCTAATTTCATTTATCACAGCCGCGTTTTCCAATCGAAACTATTGGAAAATAATGATAGTTGCGGCAGTTGGATATGGAATCTTTTTTGCTTTTCTATCACAGATACTTGTATACCGAGTGGACGTGTCTTTCACGGAAAAGGGTATTGAGGTGCCATCACTTGACTTAATACCGTGCTGCGGTGCGGTCGGCTATATGCCAATGCTTACTATCTACATCACTGATCATTTTTTGATATTGATAATACCTCTTAATGTGATTCTTGCCACTATTGTATCTTTGCTCGTAGGCTTTAATGTCGCACTTAGCATCTTTGCATTTAGAATGAAAAAGTCGTCTCTTCAGACAAACACGTCCCTTGCCGCAGGTATTGGAGCCACAAGTGGCTTGTTTGTAGGGTGCCCCACATGCGCTGGAAGCCTAATTTCAGCACTTCTTGGAATTGGGGTCGCTGGAGCCGGAGGCACAAGTGCAAGCGTACTTGCTCCATTTCAGACACTCTTTATAGCGGCCAGTATCCCTGCATTGGTCGTTGCGCCATTCTTGACTGCGCGAAGTATCAAGTCGGCTTCAAGCTGCAGCATTACTTGATTTTATTCTGTGATTGCTACAAGCTCAGATCTGGCCGTCTTTTTCAAAATTCTATCAAGGTACATTTGTATGTGGGGTTCTGCAATCCATATCTTACCATCGACGAAAAGATAGCCGTATCTCTGTGAGCTTCCTATTTTCTCACGCATATTAAGTTCCTCTAGATAATTAGCAGGAACTGTTGATTCGTCAAATCCGTGTTTCCTTGCTATATTATCTAACATCCCATGCATACCTGAGCCGTGCTGCGCTGCCTCCTTGATCCTGTAAGCAATATCGTGGGGTATCCCAAGGTGCTCTGCAAGCTTTCTATGCACATGCTTGCCAAAACTGTCACTTCCTCCCTTAACATTGAGCCGCAGGCTGGTAGCTAGTGCTACCTTGATCACTTCAGGATCCAGAAATGGTTCCCTCAGCTCGATGCTGTGAGCCATCGTTATCTTGTCCTCACGCTCAAGTGTTTCTTTGTAGAGCAAAAGCAGATCCTCTATCATGTGTCTGCGCAGCATTTTGTAACCTTCCTTTTCTACAACCTTGGCATACCAAGAATATCCTCCAAATAACTCATCTGCTCCTTGACCTGTAAGCATCACCTTTATCCCATCTTCATGGGCTAGCTTGACTGCACAGTAAACCGGCAAGGCCACTTCAACCTGTCCAGCATTGCTATCCTCGATGACATTCATGACTTCAGGTATCAGCTCCTCCACTTCTTCTTGATCAAGCTCACAAACCTTCAGCTTGAGACCAAGTTTATCAGCTATTTGGCGCGCATTGAGAATATCGCTAGATCCGGTTACGCCACCAGTATAGCATATTACTTCAGGCACCATCTTGGAAGCAAGATATGCAATAAGTACGCTATCTATGCCACCAGAAAATATTATCCCTATCCTCTGAAAGTCTTGAACACGTTTTTCCATTGCCTCATTTAATGCCTTCCCATATGCTTCAACTGCGGACGCCATTGTCTTATGTACAATTCGGACCTTTTGGGGAATTGGATCAGCAACTTGGAAGCTCTGAAGCCGGCCATCCTGAGAAACAATGACTGCACTACCTGGTAGTATGGCTCTAGTCGGTTCTTTTATCCCGATCTTCCATAAAGCTTTCCGTTCAGACGCAAATGCTACGAACCTGTCTGTACCGGCATAATATAGTTGTCTGACACCGATCCTGTCCCTTACAAGGACAGTATCGCCAGTCTTCTTATCCTGTATTGCAAGAGCATAAACACCGTCAAGCTCTGCAACTGTTTTCTTTATCGCTCCAAGAAGGCTATTTTTACGCAAGTTGTCCTCAATAAGATGTACGATTACTTCACTGTCAGTCCTTGTAGTAAAATTGTGGCGTTTTGCAAGCCTTTCTCTAATTTTCTTGTAGTTGTATATTTCTCCGTTGTGTTCCAGAATAATGCGGCCATCGCAGCTAGTAAAAGGCTGTGCACCACAAGTGCCCCCAACTATCGCAAGGCGCGTGTGTCCAAGTGCATTTTTTCCACTCACGTTCTGAAACTGAAGCTTCATCCCCGAGATGGAATTGGACTTGACGATATGATCATCAGCGATCAAGCCTGCACCATCCGGCCCACGGTTTACCATACAGTGGAGCATTGAGCCTAAAAGTGGCACAACGTTCTCACCTTTCTTACTCAAAATTCCAGCTATTCCACACATATTTCATTCCCAAATTCTAAAAGTTAAGCTTCTTCATTTAACACAAAAGAAAGCTTAACGATCACTATTAATATCTCATTAGCACCTTAAAAAGGTTTATTTAGAATATTCTAGTACTTCAAGGAGGTCAGGTTTGCTAACTATCTTGTCACTTGCTTTTTTTATTTCCTCATCTTTTGGCATAAACACAACGCCTACTCCTGCACGTTGTATCATACAGATATCAGACTTTGTATCGCCAACTGCTAGCGTGTTTTCTATTGGGACACAGTACTGGTCAGCACTTTTTTCCAAGTGATATCGCTTGCAAACTGAAATTTTACAAAAACAGCCGATCCTATCCCACCCAAGTGGCATATCAACCTTGCCGGTAATCTTGCCGTCTAATGTGTGGAGTTTGTTTGCCATTACAAAATCTAAGTTTAGTCTATCAGCCACAAAACATGCAGCTATAGTATAGCTATCACTTATTATGCCGATCTTGTAGTCTCTTGCTTTTAACATTGCTATTGTACGCTCGGAATTTTTTGTAAAAGGTATTGATTCGATCGCAGACTCTAAATCTTTTGTTGTGAGACCTGCAAATAATGCTGCTATTGCCTTCGTCTGCTCATGCCCAGCAATTTTAGGTCTAGATTGTATTGACCTAACTTTCTCGGATAGTCCAAATTTCTCCGCAAGGGCAAAAACCAACCTGCCCTGGATAAGTGTACCGTCCATGTCAAACGCTGCAAGGTTTGACGAAGATGACATCATTGAGCGAATGTGCTAGCCTTGCTTAGAACTTTTGCAAATCGCCGTACATCTATGTCCTTAAATGGTTCTATCTTATGTGGTACTGGAGGTTCTTGTTGTTGATTTTCTTCCAACATGTTTTTGCTGCGAAGGGCTTCCAATATCTTTTCTCGAACCTTTGGTGGACAAATTTTGCTATGATATATTGATCCCAGTGATCCAACCACCATTTCTTTCAGATGATCATCACCCTTATCTTCATGAAAGTGAGGGTTGCGTGTTTCAACCTGCATTATTTCGACTCCTTTGTCCATTGCGTCTTGATTAACAGTAGGGATAATACCACCAAACTCCTCAAGTATGTTCACTATTTCATATGACTCGATAGCGTAACCCGACGAATACGTGAGCAGCTCGGCTAACTTGAGTGACATGCAGTGCTCGCCAGAGTTGCCAGTGCGCACGACTTCTGTCTCAAAGCCAGTATAATACGATACTAATGTATTCAAATGCTGATTTGTTATCTCTGACACTCTTCCCCACTTGCTAAAATAAAGCCCTGTTTCAGATATTTTTGGCTTGTAAATCCATGATATCCTGACCATAGTATACGGTGTCTGGGACATTGCGATTCCCGAAGCAAATATCTTTGCGTACTCGTTGACTGCTCCTGGTACATAGTTGTCTGCATCAATAAATCCCACGTACTCCTTGCCCGCCATCTTGGCTAGAAGCATCCCTATTACCATACCCTCTGCCTTACCGCTTCTCACTGTCCCATCAGGGGCAAGAATGCTATTATAGCCAACATCCCTGAGCACTTCTGATATGATAGGGTCACGTTGGTGCACAATGAATGCATTTCGTCCTACGAACCTATTGAATTGCTGAAGGGACTCCTTTTCAAGCTTGTATCTATCGACTGGTTGCCTGGGGCTGTTTGATACAATGATCGTCAGGCAGTCATGGGGTATGCCGCTCAGCACTCCTTCGAGGAGACGCAATCGCTCGCCTTTTGTGGGTATGACGATGGCCATACGCCTCTCTATATCCACAATTTGGTTATTTCCTATATTCACTATTGATTCGGAAACCTGGCTGCCATCATCGAAGCCAGAGTCTAATTCATAGACGCGTTGCACTCCATGTAGGCTGGTCGCTCCAAATCTTTCAGTATATCTTGGCAGGTCGAGCTTCATCTCTTCTAGCGCTTAGGTATACACAATGATTGCTTATAGCAATTTTCGCTTATGACTATGGAAATCTGCTTCTAGACAAAAATAATAGTTTGACATGATGGCGATAATGTATTGAACTTACCCGTTTTTGGCATATTGAATGCAGATCGTTTTGGACGACTAATAATTTTGCAACTTTGCATTTTCACAAATTCTTTGGTAATACGATAACAAGTATATTGTGTCTTTTCAGGTATTGAAGACGATCTATGCTGTTGTCGAACCAAAGTCAAAAGTAGATACGATTTGAATCAAGAAGCGTTAGGATGTTAGCTAACAATCTAGAATACTAAAAACTATTTGAGTCAAAAAGAACAGGATGACATAATGTCTTCAATGATGATACCGAGAGTACCAAGTGCCCTGTTCAACTGTCTAGCCCAATCTTTGTTTCTAAACAACCAATATGCGATAAATTCTGTCTTGACTTGCAGTGAATATATCTCTAAGGCATCGTATTATGCACATTGATGAAAGGTCAAAATACAAGATAACAACAGGTGCAAATGCCTTCAAATATAGAAATATCCTATCAGTATCATTGTCAAAAACTAATCATAAAATATTTCTACAAGCAATACAGAAGTTGTAGTCGCAGTTAACAACACCAACTAAAGCTGTTAGTACATTC
>JBQGBZ010000222.1:0-1026 GCA_052038215.1 Nitrososphaera sp. | reverse complement strand
CCCAATTCAACATCATCCGGATGTGCGCCAATGCTAACAACTATGGTCCTTGTTATTGCAACTTACCTCCCGGCCTGGGATTCTTTGCAAGCATTGTGCCATTTTCATCATTATCTTGCATTTTTTGGTTATTGAATGACAGGATGCGATTACTCCTATATATCTTCCTGAAAGGTCGGTTATTATTTATTTAGCAAGAAAAGTTACTTACCTATGCAGGGGCAACAGCGATAAGCAATGATGATGGTGATAATTGAAGCCACCTGTCTCTATCAATAATAGAACAATCGATAGTTGTAGGGAAGCTCCCATTGAACTGATGCCCGCGAACGTCCCATATTATTTCAATGTATATACCTCAGCGAAAACCCTTGCCTTCAGAAGTCCATCTCTGCTTGAAAAAAATAGAGAGGTATTATTGAGCAATTACGTATACAAATGTAGCATGGATGTACTAGATATTAGGCTGTGAGAGAGAAGCAGTATCAGCGATAGAGATAGGAGGAGGACGACGACAAATCAACGCAGCAACAACCTTGAACGGCACAGTAGAAGAACAAGTAAAAACAGAAGACTATGAGGCACTCCACTGGCTTTAGACTCAGTAACCCGAGATTTTTCAAGGAAATCGGTCGATTTATGGCTCAAGGCGTTTGCCCGGAAAAGTAGGAGTGCTGCTTCTATATGCGAGCACATCCTCCTAGAGCAGAGACCGCGCACAACATTAAGGTATATCTGCAGAGAGTAAAGTCAAAAGCCTGCTCTGGCTGTCAAAATACTAATGATAAGCCATTTGAAGAAATAACAAAGCACGATATTCTGAGCTACTTCAACAGCTTTTGCAAGCCTACATCCGTAGACCAGCAGCATAAGTGGATAGGCTCATTCAACAATCGGCTCCGGTACTATGCAAAGTTCTTTAGGTGGCTTTACAATAAAGAAGAGCGCCCGACCTCTGAAGAGAATCAGCCCACCTAAAAGGGGGACAATATAGAGAGAGAAGAGAATTATTTAATGGTCAAAGAC
>JBQGBZ010000221.1:0-9804 GCA_052038215.1 Nitrososphaera sp. | reverse complement strand
ATAAGTACCCCCGAAAAAGAGGTCTGGGAATCGAGACATCTGATCTTTTGGTCATAAACAAGATTGATCTTGCCCCTCATGTTGGCGCAGACCTCTCAATTATGGAAAGGGACTCAAAAGCAGTCAGAGGAGATAAACCCTACGTTCTTGTAAATTGCAAGACAGGCCAGGGAATAGCGCAAGTGACAGAACATATCATAAAGGATGTGTTGTTTGAATCTGCGCCCAAGAATGTTGCTAGATAACAACAATTGAAAAGACATGGAATCAGCTGAGCTCAAACATTACACTCCAGAAGAAGTTCCTCCAGAGGTACTTGCATACGGCTCGGATTTGGCTCAGCTTGGCGTGGGTAAGGCAGGCAAGCTTGGTGCCCTTGTTCTGAGGCTTGAGCAGGACAAAAGTAATGGCAAGACTTCTGTAAAAGAGCAATACTCTCGTGTACCACTTTATGCCCAGCGTGCCCTTTACCTTGAAGAGGCGCTATCAAACATGGCGTATATGTATATCATCTCGCCCTCGGGCGGGATATTACAAGGCGACCGTTATAGAATGGACATAACTCTTCGAAACCACGCATTTGCACACATCACAACTCAGGGAGCTACGAGAATATACAGAATGGAAAGGAATTATGCCACGCAGATAGTAAACATAGATGTCGGCGAAGATTGTTATTTTGAGTTTATTCCTGATCAAGTCATTCCGTACCGAGACTCCCGATTCTACCAGGAAGCCAACCTGAGTGTTCATGATAGCGCGACGCTGCTATACTCTGAGATCATAACACCAGGCAGGGTTGCAAGCGGAGAACATTTTGAGTATGATATATGCTATATGAAGGCTATTGCAAAGGACCATAACGGAAGTCTCAAGTTCACAGATGTGGCAATTCTGGAACCCAAAAAACGGGATATGAAGGTGTTTGGAGTGCTATCAAATCGTGACGTCGTAGCAAACATGTACATTATTACAAAAAACAAGAAACTGCAAGAGATCAATATTGGCGTGAATGAGGCCCTGAAGGCAGTACCAAAGGTATCTGCTGGAGCATCTATTCTGCCAACCAATTGCGGTGTGGGTATAAGGATGCTTGGAAATACTGCAAGCGATCTGAAATTTGTTATTTATGAGATTATAAGAGTTGTTAGAAAGATCGTATTAGATGCTCCGTTCAGTGGGATTAGGAAAGGATAGTGGTGATAATATTATAATCACATTTTCACATTCGACTAACTATTTATCTTCTGTTATTACTTCCTGCCCGTTATCCAAAACTCTGTGATTTTTACTCTGTGTTTTTTCCCTTCTTGATGTTCACTTGCATGCCATCTAGTATCGAAAACACAATCGCAATCTTCGCACCAAGCTGTAACACTTTTGCGATGTTTGTCAAAGGCGTTCATATCTTAAGAACTACAATTATTAATCAAGCTTAGCCGTAATAAACATTATCGATGATATTAATTGTATATCAGCTGACAACAATTACAGCATGAATGGGCTGATCAGTAAAAGAAGATGAATGCTTTAGAAAATCGACCAATTTCAAATCGCAATCAGGGCCCTCAAATGTTTTGCTTGTCAGCACACCTTCTAACATCGAAGCATTCACGGTGATTGAATCTGATCTTAGTAGCAATTGAATATTTGATTCTTTCATTAGCGATTGGTTGTACCTTGGCAATGAGATCTATTAATTATTTGGAGAGATAGAGATCTTTTACACTACTTTTTTCGACAGGCCCTCAAATAAGCTCGCTGCAGGTTCTGCAACATATCATAATCTCGGAGTTGAATGGAGCAAAGAAAGTATGCTTCTTCTTCTTAGGCTTGCTTCATCTGCCCTTAATACAGACCTAAGATTTTTTATATTTAATTACCGTAAATTTTTCTTTTCAAATCTTACTTGTACCATGGACACAGATAAATACCCAAGAAAAGTGTCATTGTGCTTTAGGATACAAGTGTGTATTCACCATCATTATTTTCGAAGTCTAGGCTTTTTGCAAGCGAAAAGTATGCGATTCTGGTTGTCTTTGCTCTGTGCATCGCATTAAGAGCGGCACCAGAACTGGTCGCATATCCGTACCCAATAGGATACGATGTCGTAAATTATTACATCCCAAATGTGACAAACTTTGAGGATAAGTGGGATACCATATCCAAGCAATATCCATTGTATGTGACCTTTCTTTATATTCTAAGCATTATTACTGGATTGAGTGCACACTCTGTAGTTGTAGCAGTAATTATCATTATGACTGGAATTTTTGGTATCTCGCTATTTTATCTTGGAAGGACTGTACTAAAACTTGGAATAAGCCAGAGTGCCTTCATAGCTATTTTTGCAGTTTTGCAGCTGGCGGTCCTTAGAAGTATTTGGGATCTACATAGAGATATCCTTGCATTGACGATAATGATGTTTGTCTTTTCTTTGATTAGCAGAAGGGGTACAGGATGGAAGCCTCTTGTATTAATTTTGGTATTGACCACCATAACCGTGGCTACAGATAGAATGGTGGGTGCGCTCTTCAGTGTATCTGTAGCAGTCTATGCAATTGTGACAAGACGCAAGGATCTAGCTCTGACGGGCATTCTTGCTATAGGGATGTTTTGTGCTTTCACAGTACCTACCCAGAGCATACCTGACACCCAAACAATAATTACCGCAGAAATTCCTCAGAATAATAAGAACAATATCGTAAACGAATTTTACAACCCTGCTGACCTGCTCACCTCTTTCACTGTGCTAAACGGTTTGCTTGTTGCAGCGGCAGCAGTCGGCTTTTTGAAAATGAAGAATAGCATACTGAAAATCCCCCTGCTTGTATGCCTTGTGGGATCATTTTCGTGGCTCGCGTTCCCTGACAATAGATATCTTCTTGCAGATAGGTGGATAATACTTGCAGGTATTTTTATGTCAGTCTTTGCCGGCTACGGCATCCTACACCTAGTCAGAAACTTAAGAGCGCGATTTACAATAGCAGGTTTCATTCTTGGAGCCTTTGCCGTCCTAGGGATTGCTTATGCAACACTTCCGCATGATACTGCTTCTGCAGTATATGGTATTGTTGGAGTACATGGTAAGAACCTCCCGCCTGTCTCAATGCAGTTCAATTCAATTGATGTTGAGCATAATGACGATTTGCTATCTGCTATTGCATGGATAAACAAGAACACTGAACAAGACGCTCTTATTGTGGGAGAGAATCACTGGCGAGGTTTTATGGAATTATATCTAGAGGATGAGAGGATATATCATTTTTCTGAAAACCCTCAAAGCTTTGCTGAGGCTCTGAGCAAGGCTGGTCATCGAGTCTATTTGATAGAATTTGATAGCAGCAATTCTCCTAGCATGTTTGTTGTTAAAGATATTGGCAATAGATAGAAAAGGAGGTAAAGGGATTAATTAAAAAAAGGGAATTTTGCTACCGTTATTAGGTATTATAACAACATCTTCTGACTAATAGTAAATAACAGAAATTGTGCTGTTTGACCATCCTAGTGATTAATCAAACGTACCATCTCGATATATAATATCCACCATATCCTGCCATAAATGTAAGAACAACTGATGATTGGCAGTACCTTAAAAAAGGGCAAGGTATACCCAATACGCAGAGTTCTAATGTTGGAAGGTACTAGGCCACTGTTCCGGGCCGGCTCTATTGAGTTTCAGACCAGACACCTGTTGGTAATAGCTGTTATAGCTCTAGCGTTTAGTTGTGCGCTTATCATGAGATTTTACCCGATAAAGTATGGCTATTATCTCAATGAATTCGATCCGTATTTTGATTATAGAGCGACCAAGTTCATCGTCGATAACGGACTGGGTGCGTACTGGGAATGGCACGACACTATGTCATGGTTTCCTGAAGGAAGAGATGTCCCTGGAACATCGCAAGCTGTCCTCCACATAACGGCAGCATACTTGTATCAAGTATTTGGAACAGGCATGTCCCTCATGGACTTTACGATCGCCTTTCCCGCAGTTATGGGCGCGCTGACATCCATTGCCGTATTTGCTCTTGTGAGGGTGCTTGGAGGAACGACTGCTGGGATGTTTGCTGCGCTATTTTGGGCATTTAGCCCTGCAATTATCCAAAGAGGCAATCTTGGATGGTTCAAATCAGAGCCATTAGGTCTGTTCTTTGGAATAACGGCTATCTACCTTTTCATATCTGCAATTAAGCATAAGGATGCCAAGTATGCTATAGTAAAGGCAATAGCAGGAGGATTGATACTGGGTCTTGCCAACGGCTCCTGGGGAGGCATACAATACTTTAGCATTCCTATATCGCTATTCTTTATTGCGCTTCCCTTCTTTAGGAGAGATTTAACCATACCGATGTACGTCGCAATTGCATTCACCGCACTCACTCTGATAAGCGCTGCAGCATTTCCTCGACCTGGAATATCATTTGTCCTAGGCCTGCCTGGCTTGGCAATGATGGCGGGCACTGCCTTTTTGGTAATAGCCACTTTTGTTAGGAAGTTCAGTAGACCCATGTTTCAGACAAGAAATGTGGCCTTTTTGCTTATCGGATTTGTCGCAGTGGGCATCGCATTTGTCGCAGCTGGGCCCTATGTCTCTCCTAGCTTTAGATATCTCAACGCCATCAACCCATTCATAGGTTCCGTAGATCCGCTTGTGGAATCAGTTGCAGAGCACTTTACGCCTACCGTTGCTGACTACTTTACTGACTTTTCTGTGCTCTTGATGTTTGCAGGGGTTGGTGGATGGCTTGCATTCCGACGTAGGAACGATACTGCGATATTTGCTCTATTGATTGGCATAACAGGGGTGTACGTTAGCGCGACTTTTGCAAGACTGCTGGTATTTGCATCCGTTGGAATAATCGTCCTTGCAGGACTTGGATTATACGAAGTGACACGTAGTATCATGGCTTACAGAGAGGCGGCTGCAACCCCCACTGCAATAGGGCCAAGACCAACCGCAGCCACAAGAGAAGAAAGGAGAAAAATGGAATTTGCGAGGAAGCGACATTATACATCTGGACAAGTAGTAAAGATAAGTTACATTATCGTCATGATAGTGATGCTTACAATTCCGATGTTCTATCCTTCTAATGCCAATTGGGTAAGCTCTGCAGATATTCCAGCCGCAATCGCAAATGGCGGAACCGGATTCCGGCTTCAAACTGAGGATTGGACACATGCCATGGACTGGATTTCAAAGAATACTGAACCAGGTGCAGTGATCGCATCTTGGTGGGACTATGGCTATTGGATTACTACTCTTGGAAATAGAACAACCCTGGCAGACAACGCAACCCTCAATCATACACGTATCCAATCGATAGCAAAGATGTTTATGTCGGATGAACAGACAGGAATGAGGATAGCACAAGACCTGCAAGCTGACTATATTATGGTGTACGTTGTTGGACAGGTACGATTCTTCGGCCAACTCAATGCTACAGGATCTAATGCAACTAACGAAGCTGATAGAATTGCCGTATATACATTGGGCCAAGGTGGAGATGAAAGCAAAAAGCAGTGGTTCATGAGAATTGGAGGTTTTGATGAAACAAACTATGTTGAAGAGGATGGGTTTACTCCCAAACCTGAATTCTGGAACAATACACTCATTGGCAATATGTTCCCAATGGAGCCTCTATACTATGCAAGATTTGGTCCTCAGGGCCCAACAGAAATACAGGAGACATGGCAGCCAGGACTTGTCGGACTTTATGCACAAAATGTAAAGTATCCAGCAGACGGCGGAAACAATCAGCCGTTAGAGCTTGTCTATGCTTCTCCAAGCTTTGAGAACCAAGAAGGCATTATGTTTGGAATACTCATTTACAAGGTAAATCATGATTATATTCCAAGTTAGAGTAAAAGAGAGAAGGACTAAGAGGAGAAAAACATGCATGCGTTTTGCAGGAGCAGAAACCAACCAAAACATTCTGATGTAATATATTATGTGTGAATGTGAATGCTAGACTTCCAGGTGCAGGTGATAAAATATCACATCTGGAGAACTAGCGAGACTGGCTGGTAAAATTTTTGACGAGAAGCAACGCCTTCAAAGCAGGTTACGAGATTTATGATTATTGTTCGGCATAATGCTCCTTAAGACAATTAGCACTAAAGTAAAGAAAGTAAAAAAGAAAAAAGCACAGAAAAAGTTGAAGTGTGTATTTCGTGTGTTTGTATTTTCTTTATTTACATGTCCATTCCGCCCATTCCGCCCATTCCGCCACCAGGTGGACCAGCGCCCTCTTTAGACTTTGATGCAGCAATTACGTCATCTATCCTCAGGATCATAGATGATGCCTCCGTAGCTGCATTAATCACCTGTTCTTTTACTTTCAGTGGTTCATAAACATCTTTAGCAGCCATGTCCGTGACTCTGCCATTTAATACATCGACTCCATACTTTGGCTTCGCTACTGATGCTTTGGCTCTTAGCTGTGTTTGAGTATCGAGAGGATCCATTCCTGCATTTTCTGCGAGAGCTATTGCAATTTCTTCCACACTATCCGCGAACCTTTCTACAGCTAGCTGAGACCTTCCTGTAAGAGAAGCTGACCATTCTCTGACCTTTTGAGATATGTAAACTTCTGGAGCCCCAGCACCTACTGTTATGTACGGGTATTCTACGACGTCTTTAACAGCCATTATAGCGTCATGCACTGATCTCTCAGCCTCGTCAACAACACGTTGGGATCCTCCTCTAACTAGGATAGACACAGCTTTGGGATTCTTACACCCTTCAACAAAAACCCATTTGTCAGTCTCTACTTTACGCTCTTCAACTAGCTTGGCATAGCCAAGGTCAGAAGCTGAAAGCTCGTCCAAATTAGATAGCACTCTGCCTTCAGTTGCCTTCGCAAGATTATTCATGTCGCTTTCCTTTACTCTTCTTACCGCCAGTATGCCCTCCTTTGCTAGATAGTGCTGAGCCAAATCATCAATTCCCTTCTGACATAGAAGTACATTTGCGCCTGAAGCAGTTATTTTATCCACCATAGATTTGAGCATGCGGTTCTCTTCTTCCAAGAACATCTGCATCTGATGTGGGTCAGAGATGCGGATCTCTGCGCTCATCTCCGTCTTTTCGATTTCTAATGCAGCGTTGAGTAACGCTATCTTTGCATCCTCAATACGCTTGGGCATGGCTCCATGTACAACTTCCTTGTCAAGTACAATACCTTCAATCAGTTTAGTATCCTCTATAGATCCTCCTGCCTTCTTTTCGACCTTTATGCTATCAACGTCAACTTTGAGACTATTATTATCCTTGGCTCTTTCTGCTATTGAAATGACTGCATCTACTACTATCTTTGACAGAGGTTCTGAGTTAGCGGAAACGAGCTTCGAGGCCATGCTTGTGCGCGCTATCTTGCCAAGCATTTGCCTGTCTGATGGATCAATCTTCGTTGATCCTTTTCTTAGCATATCGATGGCTTTTTCAGATGCCATTATATAACCGTCTACTATGACAGTGGGATGAACGTCTTTTGCTATCAGTTCTTCAGCCTTGGACAAGAGTGAACCTGCAAGAACAACTGTTGAGGTTGTGCCATCTCCTACTTCATTGTCTGTAGCCTTGCTAATCTCTACCATCATCTTGGCTGCCGGATGCTGAACGTCTATTTCTTTGAGAATTGTAGCACCATCATTTGTTATTGTTACATCGCCAAGGTTATTTACAAGCATCTTGTCCATCCCTCTTGGACCAAGGCTTGAGCGTACAATTTCTGCAATTGTCTTTGCTGCTGTTATGTTATTTCTCTGTGCTTGGTTGCCCTTTGTTTCCGTACTGCCCTCTCTCAAAAGAACGATAGGCATAGGTTGTTGCTGTTGTATTGACATGATCATATCTCACCTTTAGTTATTACCCAAAGATGATCTTTTAAGCGTAATTTAAGATATACTACTGGAATCATCATGAGATTCGGGCGGTGGCTGTCTCTGTATCTCGTTAACTATCTATTATCTAGATTTAGTACCCCGAATAAGTTGATAGTCGAATGCTAAATTGGCCTTTTGTCTACACATTGTGGAGGAAATAAGGACAAACCGTACAGAGACCACTCGAAGCTAGCTCCAGTCATTTGCCGGTTATAAAAACGCAGCCCTCAAGAAAGCTCAATCACCGTCTTGGTTAGGTTTGCTGTGATTTCCTTCATCAACCTGTCTCCTTTTGAAGCGCTCGCCTTAGTCGGGTCTCCCCAAACTCCATTTCCAGTGATCTTGGGAAAAGACCCCGGTACATTAGTAAGGCTTCTATAAGCCGCCCGTGATTTGGGTAGGTTTTTAGTATTTGGCATGGCTCGGTCCATACGCACAAGTTCAGGTGCAATTGCCAATACAAGCGACGTTTCAACCTCGCCTGCATGGTCAAAGTCTTGTGTCATCATTTGCCAATAGTTTATGGTATGAATTTTAATATGTCTAGCAGGTACCTTGCTCTGTACCTCTTGTGGAATATATTGGAGTGCCCCTGTATTGCCGTGATGACCATTGAGGATGATTATTTCCCTTATATTGTTCTCAGCAAGTGAAACGCACGCATCACACAATAAAGAAGATAATGTCGAATTGTGAAGCGATACATTGAACATTGGTTTATGCTCAAATGAAACACCATATGAAATCACAGGCAAGACAAATGCGCCAATCTTTGATCCCAAAATCCTCGCAATGTATTCTGCAATTAGTGAATCAGTCGATACCGGGAGATGTGCACCATGCTGTTCTAGAGAGCCAACAGGTATTATAGCTCGCTTGATTTTTTTTAGAGCGATTCTAAAATCATAATCAGTCATATCAAATACCTGCGCTGACATTATGCGATAAGCGACCTTCTGCCCATTAACTACCTTTGGTTTTTTTTGAGGCTGATCAAGTATTCTATCTATCTTCTTTGACATAGACCTTCCCCCAGTACACTTCGATTTTGTTTTCTAAGTACAGTCTAACTCCGTCAAGGAGGGTAGCCGCTTCAAGCTCTTGACCTTTTTTCTTAATTGTGTCAAGTGTATCTGAGGTCGATACCTTGAATGATTCTTGGTGAATTATTGGACCTTGGTCAAGATCTTCAATTACAAAGTGCGCTGTGCAGCCTATTATCTTGGCCCCACGCTCATATGCTTGAACATATGCATATGCCCCTGGAAATGCGGGGAGAAGAGATGGATGAATATTAATTATCCTGTTTGGATAACGCCAAACAAAGTTTGGAGTCAGTATTCGCATATACCTTGCAAGGACTATCAGATCTATATTGTACTGCTCGATTAGTTGCAGGATCTTATTTTCGGCCTTTGGCTGTTCTCGATGAACTACCGCATAAAACGGTATTCCTGCATCATCTGCGATTGACTTGAGCGTGGCATCGCTTCCAATGATTACTGGTATATTAGCTCTTATTCGACCACTTTTCTTAGCTTGCAGAAGACGGAAAAGACAATTAGGTTCTTTGCTTACAAAGATCGCAACATTTTGAAGTCGATTAGGCTCTTGGTAATGAACCTTTATTTCCATTGATAGCTTTTTAGCAAGTTGCTTTAGACCGAGGTCGATCTTCTTTCTGCTGATCTCTTCTGCAAATGTTGCTTCAAACTGCATACCGAAGAGACCGCGGAGCACGTTTTGATTTATCTTTTCAATATTGCCACCGCTTTTGAAGATAAAATTGGTAATGTCAGCTACGACGCCTTTCCGATCCGGTCCTACTACTGTGACTTCAATCAGAGTTTTGCCCTTAGAGGCAGGCATGAGAATTCATAGCATTTCTAACACATAAATAAAAACGTTAGCTGCGAC
>JBQGBZ010000220.1:0-2613 GCA_052038215.1 Nitrososphaera sp. | reverse complement strand
ACTATCACTGCTACTGCTTTACTCTTCTACCTCTAGCGCAGTGGTAATAGTAGTCTGGTTCTCTGTAGTAGGGGCTTCACTATCATCATCAATCTCAAATGGAAACGTTTCACCTTTCCATTCCCAAATTCTAATCGTGCCGTTCCCCTGAGAGAACTCGCTGTCATTTATTCCTACCATGTTGTCAAGGAATGCTAGCTGCCCCATAGAGTTTGTACTGAAAAACACAACACCAGTTCCACTTCCGGTGCCATCAGGATTCATACGACTAATGTCAACAAAGGTAGTAGTAGCATTCTCCTCTTCTGCTGTACCATTGTCTCCCTCAATCACGATAAGGCTTTGACCTTTGTCAAGTGCAAGACCGTTAGGTAGAATATTAATCGTGGCGTTTACTGTCTCTATTGCATTTATAGTCGTTCCAGTAGTAGTAGTATTTGGAGGCATTATTGTTACGTTGTTCACAGTTGATGTCTCAATGTAAGTTTCATTGATTGGATTGACACTTGTCGTTTCAAATTCCACAATCATGAACAGATTGCCCAAAACAGCACTTGAATTGTTGTTGGTGGTAGTAGTCGTGCTGCTTACAGCTTCTTGTTCTTCTCCTACTGAGGTAGCATTAGTTGTAGTAGTAGTAGTATTGCTAATTGTAGAGGAAGATACTAGAGTAGAAGTCGATGCAAGAATTATTGTCAGTATGAAGATAGTCGCTGCAAGACCGATGCTGCGTAGTAGGGGCATTTTTCTATTGCGATTGTTCAGCATCCACATTTTGCGTACATTCAAGGCAAGAAACAAAGGATAAAAGAATTCCATCATAAGGCTAAGGTATCCTAAATTGAAAAATGCTTATTTTAATGCTGTAGTTTACCAGAATGACAAAAGAATGACTTGTGGAGCTAAAGTATCGGACGGTGGCGGCTTAGCTGGCTTGTTTGTGATTATTCTTCTTATTCTTCTAATTGCACCTATAGCATCTATGGCAGCTCCGCAACCCCCTGGAAGACTCGTCGATGTGGGCGGTGGTAGCGGCATTAACATGCATGTCCATTGTACTGGCGAGGGAAGCCCAACTGTAGTATTAGATGCAGGTCTTAATGGAGGAACGATGTCTTGGGCTCGAGTCCAAGAGCAACTTTCTCAACATACCAGAGTCTGCAGTTATGATAGAGCAGGTATGGGCTGGAGCGAAGAAGGTCCAAAGCCTCGTACTTTTATGAGAATAGCTGACGAGCTTCATATGCTACTACAAGCTGCAGGCGAACAAGGACCCTATGTTCTTGTTGGACATTCTGTCGGTGCTCATACAGTCCGACTCTTTGAACAAAAATACTCAGTTGATGTTGCAGGCATCGTCCTAGTGGACCCGGGGCATGAAAAAATACTAACGGCTGAATTAATCCCTGTAATCCAACAGATTCAAGGCACTTATGTCAGCTATGCTCACGGTGGTTTTTGGCGGTATGTTCTTAATCCCAGCTTTATCAGAGGTGTCGAAGGACCAAGTGTACCTGCAGCAATAATCAATAACTTGGAAGTAGTTTATTCTTCAAAAAGCCTTCATACAGCGGCTGACGAATTGGCTGCCATGTATGAAACAGTGCGCGCTTTGAATGCGACCAATGTCATGGGCGCATGGGGTGACAAACCTACCATCGTTCTATCTGCAGACAATGAAATTGCTCATCTAACGGGAGCAATAGAACCTCATATTGAGTTAGCATCTCTATCTACAAGAGGCGAGCAAATTCTAGTTGACAGTGGTCATAATATTCACTACGAGCACCCCGAAGTAGTAGCTGAGGCAATACTGGAGATAGTGAACACTGTCAGACAGGAGATTTAGTTAGTCCTGTAATGATTATAGAGCAAGAATAACTCCAAATGCAATAGGGGATCCTGCCACCCTAATCCACCCCTCCTATGCACACGATGTCTACAATTGACTCCCTGCTAGCAATAGTCGAGCTACACAAGACTGGAAGAATGCGAGTTTTGTCCTACAATTGTTAAAATCAATCTCAAATTAATACCGTATTTCCAACACAAAAAGAAGTGAAACGGGTGGATTGATTTGAACCCACGACCTCAGTCAACTAGTCAGTTCTTTAGTAGAATGAGAACAACAACGAGCCCATAGATGCAAGTAAAGAAGGAATATATTGTAAATTTCATAAGGTTAGCAACTTCTGTTATATTGTTGCTATTAATCAATGGTTATACAAATCGAGTTTATGAGGAGTTGTTGATTGTAATATCGTCACCATCGCTCAATGTCCTTCTATATGGTTGAATGTCTGTATTGTATGAGTCTCCTTCAATTTCATCCTCTTCCTCCTCGTCGTCTTCATCTTGCTCCTCTTCTTCATCAATCGCTCCTTCTCTAACTTCTATTATTCCCGAGTCTAGAATCTCTACATGACTGTCTATTGCGTAGCCCTCATGTGATATTAGGGTATTATCAAAATGTTGTCCTCTGATTATAATGCCGGAACCTCCCGATAAACGGTATTCACTTGATTCTATATTTGAAAATGTGTTACTCTCCAAGATATTATCATGACTTCTTGCAGCTCCAATACCATTTTCAGAATTAATTATAATATTGTT
>JBQGBZ010000219.1:0-4107 GCA_052038215.1 Nitrososphaera sp. | reverse complement strand
ACCCAAAAACGAGCGTGATTTAATGCCGTAGTTAACCAGATTGATAGTAATGGACCGGGTGGGATTTGAACCCACGACCTGCGGTTCCGAAGACCTCCCATCATTGTTGGAATAGCTGCTGGTTATTATCCTCCTATTGTTCACCATCACCATCCCCCTCCCCATCTGTTGTTGCATTTGTATTTGATTCGTCGTCGGTTGCTGTTGTATTGGTTGCTGCTGACCACGTTGCTCGTAGAACTTTACATTAGGGGTTATAGTGGGGCTGGAGTACAAGAGCATAGAACTCTATTCTAAATGAAAATTACAACAAGCTTATTTGGTATTTAGCGATGCCAATCCATCATGGCGCTAGGTGAAAAACTTTTTGAGGAGAGCGGCAAGATAGTGGGCTTCAAAGTTACAAGAGTACATCCAGTTGAAGGGACGACAATGGAAGTGAGCTTTACTTCAGAAATAAAGGGCTTTGGCAAGTTTCCAAGCGGTAGAAACATTGCAACTGGTATTATGACCCAATATCCGCATGGCATAGTTGATGCTAGCTGGCAGGGTTCAGTAATGACAACAGCTGAAGAAGGTAGTGAGCAGTTCATTTGGTGGGCTCATGAGAAAAGCAAGCTGGCAGACGGCGGAAAGAAAATCAAAGGGATGGTGATGGTGTCTGGTTTTACAAATTCTCAAAAGTTGTCATGGATGAACAGCCTCCTTGTGGTGACGGAATTAGAATCTGATCTAGTTACTCAGCAGTTTAGAGCAACAGGCTATGAGTGGGTATGAGAGAGAGTGTGACAAGATTCTGCCAACACTGTCAGGGTTCCTAAGTGACCGGTTGAGCCTACAGGAGAGGCTGTTTGTCGACAAAAAGCTGCACATTTTACAAGTTTTGTCGACACATTTGTAGACAAACGTAGGATACGACAGTGGCATTGCTGCTGAATTTGTCCGACAACATCCTAAAACAAACTCAATTCAATATCGTAGTTCCCTCACAGAAAGAAGTGGACTGGGTGGATTGATTTGAACCCACGAGCGCAGCCCAACCTTCTCTTGTCACAATGATGAGTGCATCATAGAAACGGCTGCTGCTTCTTTATGTTCTTAATGCCAATTTTTCATATGTTCTGCGTGTGTAGGTAGATATGCTCCTGGTTTGAAATAATGGTCGTAAAAGCTAAGGTCTAAGTGGTGCGCTTGCAAATACATGAAGGCAAAGATGCTTGGGACAGTAGCAGGGAATTTACCATAAGTATCATATACGTACTGACCCTGTAGTGCTATACAATCTTTAAACTCCTGTGATGCATGATGAGCACTTTTTCTAACATTTGAGCTATCCTTCCAAGCGCCCGGTGTTCCTTCATTGTATACGCCTCCCTCACCATATTTCCTCTTTGCAAGAGCTTCAACTGCCTCACTCATGTTGTGATAGTGTGGAGGACAATATGCCTCAAAGACCCCCGGCAGACCAGTAATATTTGGCACAGCCCATCGTTCGTTGGTATCATAGCGGAATCCAAACCCGGGAATTTTTGGGTCTCCGCTTGCGCCAAGCACGACCATCCAATCCATTCCATCAAATGTCCAGCTGCCAAGTCCCATAGCTTGGAGCATTAATGCTCCTGCATAACATGACATTGAAATCTCTGCTGAGCATTCTGCCACTGCCATTGTCTCAAGAAATGAAAGAGGGACTATTTTGTTTGGGTCGGGTACGACATTTGGAAATTTTTCTAATCCGGGAATCGACTTTTTGGCTAAATCATCATATATCACTCTTCCATCTAGAGCATAATACCAAATTGCACCAAGCATATGCTGAGCTAAATCTGCAACTGGAAGAACAAGTGTAGAGCCTTCATGATTTGCAATCCATGTATTATGGGGATCCATATAGGGAGTCTCTTTTGGGATATACAATCTCTTGTCAGATAGCTTTCGTATCCTTTTCTTATGCGCTTCAAGAAAGTTTTCTAATTGTTCTCGCTTTCCGCGATAATTCTCTGATGGAGGGTGGAAGTCCCGTGTTGGAAAGTAGTAGGTCCCATTATCATCTGTAAAGAAAAGGTCACATATGTGAAAACCAGCAGCAGATGGAAAGGTTCTTCCAGCGGGTCCACCACTGAAAGATGGAATCTGTGGTCGTATAGATTGGTCATAGCTTATGGTGTAATGCCAGCCAGTTGAACCTGCCATTGAAGTCAGTAGAAGTATTTGCTCTAGGTCCGTGAGAGGAAAGGGTTCTTGGTTGGATTTGAAAGCTAGAGGACCATCAGGTATTTCTGCTCCCATGCAAAACCTTCGGGACCTTCGACCTCCGAGAGCCTGTATTAGAGGAAATTGACTTACACCCTCTAAAGCCTTTGAGGAGTACGATGATGGTTGAGATGAGTTCTTATCGTCTAGCTTTTCCATAATCAGTTATATGTATATACATAAGGGGTTTAAAGGAATTTTTATCTGGCAGCGGACCAAATAGCTCTCTAGGCATCTTATATGAATTTGTCCAACGGTACCAAGAAATGAACTCAAAATAATACCGTATTTTACCAGATTGATAAAAGTGGACTGGGTGGGAGGATTTGAACCCACGGCCTTCACCACTCTATTCTAAGCGATTTGAATAGTATTTGATTAAATCTGCGGTAGCCGCTACTTTATGAATGGTGATTTCTCAAAGCTTAACTGTGACATTCTAGTGATGTATTTTGATGAGTAACCAAGCACTTTCTCCCAGAGGTCAGTAGAGTCAAGGACAAAGCAAAATATTCAGTCGTAGCAGCTAACAACCACTATGCTGGCTTTTGTCCTGCTACTGCAAATTCCTTTAGAAAGATAGTTGGATTGAAGAAAGCAGTATTGGAAGAAATGAAGTAGGAAACATTGTAGCTCAGGTTTATAGAATTCTCACAAACATCTTTTATCGCAAGAAAGAAAAATAATGGATAACCTGTAGCCATGACAACGTCCTTCTATGAACAAAGTAAATAAGTGTGGTGCCTAAGAAAATGGGTACTATATCTAATATATAGCTTAAAATCTGTAATATCGAAAACCTCGATTAAATATGTCTCTCAGACGATTGGCTTTCCTTATATAATATATGTCACAATATTAGTACATGCCAGGACTAACACCGGATGCAGGTGGCTACACTTGCCAAGTATGCGGCTCAACATATGAGACACAACAGCTGCTAATTCAGCATGGCAGAGAGCAGCATCCAGGCAAGCCTGTCACTTGGGGCGATCCCATCGAATCCACCCTCAGGAGTGAGACAGATACAAGCAAAATGGAAGAAGGAAAAGGCGAACTCAGGTCTGGAATGGAAAGCATGGGAGACAAAATGAAGGCTGGAGCTAAGGCAGTAGGAAGCAAAATAAAAGACCCAGATAGAGATTTGGAAACAGAGTATCAGAAAAAGAAAGGAGAATAATAACAAAACAGTCATTCGCCAAGAATGACTTAGTGGGAATGACGAGAGAAACACTTGTTAATAGATGCACTGAGTGCTCTATTCGATTGCTGAGGTCAAAGTGATGAGAGTTGTAGTATATGACGTCTAAGTATTGAATTTCTTGTAGGAAATCAAAAGTTATACCACTTGCAACACTGATGCCGTTACACCGACTGTTTACTTTTAGGGTTTGTTATTGAGCCCTTGATTTCATCATGTGGTTTTTGTCATTTAATAAAAATGAAGATGAAACTATTCGCTTTGAAGTGCTTAAAACTTACTTGAACTATTGACCCTTTGTTAGAGCAGGAAATACCTACCTTTGTCATGTTACCCTAGATAGATATGTTGCTTTTGATAATATAGCATTATTTATGTTAATTCGCGAAAAGAGGTTAGGTGGGATTTGAACCCGCGACCTCACCTCTGCACCAGATTCATCTCTCTAATGCTTGTATAGGGGGCAGTGCTTTTGCATGATTACACATTGAAAGTAAAAAATAGAGGTCTCTCTAGGACTGCTAGAGATGAATTAGGATAAATTTCAAATAATAAGATTTAAACTGCATACAGTCCTTACCCGAGCAATGGGATTATCGTCAGAACAAGAACAAGAACAAGAAAACAAGCAGGTGGTTCGTCGGTTCTTTGAG
>JBQGBZ010000218.1:0-1558 GCA_052038215.1 Nitrososphaera sp. | reverse complement strand
ATCTGGCAGATTTTGCAGCAGCGTCATCCAACGCCTGTTTAGGTTCCTTAGTACCAGAATAAACATCATCAATTGCTTCTCTTATATGCTCAGCTATCTGCGGATATTCAGCTATATTTGGCCTAGAACGTCCATATTCGATCATAGAAATCAATTGATCATAATATGGTATTGATTTTCGCAACTCTACAGAATATGGTCCTTCACCTATGGGTATCTGAGTTGGAAGGTATCCATATTTAGCCAGCATTGATGAAAGTATGTATGGCTCTAACATTGTTGCAATTAATTCCCATGTCAAGTCTTTATTTTTTGAGTTGTTTGGTATACTTAGTAACCATCCCCCCCATTATAGTTGAGGTAGTAGTATTTTCATTTGGTACTGGAAACATTGGTATCATGCCAATATTTTGTTCAAAGCTTTGTTTTGAGAGAGAAGGAAATGCACTTGGCAGCCATGAACCGCCCAACATGACAGCATATTTCTTATTGGCAAATTCTTAAGACCGGCCGTACACTCTTCAATTTTTCTGTCTAGTAGTGCTGAGGAGGCTGAAGAGGAGATAATAACACTACTATTTCCCTTAGAAGTCCGAGATTGAGATTGAGCCTGAGATAACATACATGTTCAGGCTGAAGAAGGGTCTACGGGCTAATAAGTATACTATTCACCCTTACTAAGTTAATAGTTATATTGTATATGAACCCATTACACTCTAATGTCAAGACAGCAAAAATTGAACTGGATAGTTATGGGCGCTACGATGATACCTATTCTTCTGGCAATATCATTTGTCGGACTAGTCCCATCAGAAACTCTGGCTCAGGCATCAAATACAACTGCCGCTACTGGCGCCGCTAATGCTACAGGTGCAGGCGGAGGAGGTGGCGAGACTACAGTAGTTATGCCACTTGGTTCTTCATCAGCCACTGGAGGGAAAGGATATGAACCACACGATATCACTGTTTCTCCAGGTGCCACGGTAATATGGGATAATCAAGACAACGCTCTGCATACTGCAACTTCTGGAAACCCTGACACTGCGACCCCCGATGGAAAATTTGATACAGGACTTGTTGGGGCAAATCAGCAAAGCAAACCAACGACAATGCCGACCGCACCAGGACAATACACGTACTTCTGTACTCTGCATCCATTCTTAGTGGGCACAGTAACAGTACAGTAATATCCTCTTTTTTTATTACATTATTAGGATTATAATACTGGGGTTCTTCCATTCTCTCATGGTTGCAGAAAATATCTTGACTTTGTCCTGATCTGCTCCAACTTTACAAGTCCTTTAGTTATTAATGCCCCAGCAATGAATCCGCCGACGTGTGCAGTAAATGCTATTGGAAGCGCACTTACAGAGCCAACCACCGCAAACACAATTTGGAAGACCAACCAATAATAGGCTCTGCTATTACCTGAAACAGCAGCAATTCCTAAAACACCAGAGATAGCTCCCGATGCACCTATTAGTACTACATCTCCATTGTTTAGAATATGTGAGGCTATTACACCATGAAATAAAGCAGCCGCAATTCCCGACATGAA
>JBQGBZ010000217.1:0-3054 GCA_052038215.1 Nitrososphaera sp. | reverse complement strand
AACAACATATGCATTTTATGCCACTAGCAATGGGTAAATCTTGCACTAACATATTGAAAACATTAGGATTATCTTTACGAAAGCCCAAAATGTAACGTATTGAAATCACAGCACTTAAGAGGTCACCGGAAATCGCTGGCGACATGGTGAGTGCGTTTGTACCCCCGAGTTGGGCCAAACTGGTGGTCGTGGGCGGGGATGCTGCCTATGGTTCCAAGGCTAATATGGCCATGGTCAAAGACCGGGATAAAGCCGATACGGCACGCCGCTGGGGCTTTGTCTTTGCGATCGCGCGGACCTGGAAAACCGTGGAGGAGAAAACGCTCAAAAATCTCGTGACCCATGTGCCTCACAAGTATTACCAATGCACCCGGGTTCCCAGAGAGCATGGGAGGAAAGGCCGCAGAACCTTTTGGACGTATCACACGCGCCTGTGTTTGCGTCATGTCGGGGATGTCACCTTGGTACTGAGTAAAAAAGGGCGTAACGTCGGCCCCCGCAACACGAAACTCCTGGTGACCAATCTGGCCGAGTTGACACCGAGCCAAGTCGTGTGCATCTACCAAAAACGCTGGGCGATCGAACTCATGCACTGGGAGCTGAAATCGGGCCTTGGGTTGGGCGAGCACCAAGTCAGTGGGGACAAAAATCGCAGTGAGAAGTCCGTGGGCATCGCTGTGCTGGCCTACTTGTTGGTGCTGCGGATGTGTCATCACGAGATTGTTCCTGGAAAACCCTGGAGTATTTTTCAGCTGCAGCATGCGCTGCGGTTACGGGTCATGACGAACCAAGTCGAGCATAAGGTGAAAGTGAAGATAGCAAAGGCTTGTAAGGCTGCATGATGATTCGTGTTACGGCTACAAGATGTCAATTCTGAGTTAATAGGGCTAAGGCTTGCTGAAGGGGTCGTGAGCCTCGGATGGAGCGTCCAAAAATATGTGCCCCCATCTCATCAAAAAGATCCTGAAGATGGTATACAATATACGAGTTATACAGATCATTCTTATCTTGGGGTGATTGATTGTGAGGGTCAAATTGAAGACCTTTTATAAAAAAATCGTGATTTTGAACAAAGTGGCAGCATACCTCCTCTGCATATTGTCCCTCGCCCTGAATAACATGTACATGTCGAGCAATATCGATTAAAGCAGTTTTGTTATTGTAACAACGGCTCAAGCGCACTACAAAAAGACCCCGAGGTGTGGGGCGAATATCAATGTTCCAGTCGCTTTCTAAGATTCTCCACAGAAGCGGAAAACCTTGTTGTAGTTTCTTAATGCATGGGTGCTCTTCGTTTAATCCTGTGTCTACTCGATACCAAGGGTATTCCTCCACCATATCTTTCCGAAAAATACCAGTGGAGGATGCGATTTGCTCTCGAGTTGGGTCACCTTTCTTATCCCATGAGATAGGATGGGCAAAATACTCTTGCTGCACTAACTCGGGTCTGATGTCTTCATTAGGACTCGGCAAAGGTTTTTGCCGATCCAATCCCGGAATAAAGCCTTGCTTTTCCTGCACAGACTTTAGCCATGTATCTCGCAATGTCTTTATAAAGCATGGATCGCCTCGTAGATCGTCAAATATCCTACCGTTTTCTTGAGCAATAAACTGCTTCATATCCAGTACCGAAAAGATACTAACTGTTCCTACCGCCCTGATAGCTTCGCGCATAGCTCTCTTCTTCATCGGATATACATATTAAAGTATGAAAGCATTCGGTCATTATTAAGTACTCTTTCGAGACATTAAGGTACAATTAAGGGAAAAAATTTAATAGAGATATAGTGCAGAAAATATGCTATCGGTAAGCAGATCATTTTTATCAGTGATTTTATCTTGAAACGCACATCCTGCACCTACCAAGTATGATATAATTTTGGACAATAATCGGCAGAAATTATAAAATAAAATTGGACATATTTTGAGTTTTTCGACCGATCTGAGGAATAATATTGTGCTTACTGGGTGTATGTTTAGAGAAAATTCAAAAGGAAACCACAAAAAAGCCAGAGGGGATTTCACCCTTTAGCTTTCTGTTAAGCAGCTGCTATAACAAATTTATATTTTAGCCACAACCGTTTGAGGTAAGGGAAATTGAGCGACTATAGTTTCAGTTTTGGGACTATTATCAGGGTAAGTTATGACAACATGACCCTCATCTATATCTCCTTTAAAGACTAAACTTTCACAATTCTGAACTGCAATGGTCTCTTGCTTTACCACCTGTTCAATGGTTGTGGGTTGTAATAAAGCTTCGGGCTTCGGCTCATACTTTAGTGCTTTCTCTGCTTGACATGCTTTCGTCATTAATGCAGTTGCCACTATTAAGCCAGCTAATGCACTCCACCCTACTGTTTTACTTAATCCCTCCAAGTAATCGTATTCTTCCTGTATTTTATACAAATAAGATTCACGTCGATTCATATTTTCATTCTCACCTTCCAGTCTATTTAAATATTGTATAATTTATAATATTATTATACAAACCATGAATTGTCAAACTATGGGGTATTTTCAAGCGGACAATTGCTAAGTAATGCTTAACGTCAATATCAGCGGATTTAAAAAAGCGTGACTTTTCCGATACGAGATGTCAGCGAGTATACATGCGGACTTGCGGATGATACCCCATGCAAGTGCTTTGTTCTCAAGAGGTTGTAAGCTCACATCTCTGTGGGGTCGTCCCATCTCAGGTCATTGTGAAGATGTCTGTACCTCAGAACATTTTGTATATCCTAAGGATATAGATATATACAGAGGATATAGGTTAATGTTGCTCTGTGTCCTCGCTTCCTAGTCAAGCTCCCGTAAAGACTTGCGAAGTTCCTCCTCTGAGAGCTGTTTCATTAAAGCGATACCCAGACGCATCAGTTCGCTCTTATTCGTCTTGCGACGCCTGCGCTTTAGGTGGGTCACTGTCGAGTCTAACCACTCCAGATCCTCGGCATCCAACACAAAAAGTGCCTTGCGGACCGTGCTCTCCGGCCCAAGGAGGTTGACCCGCATATCCTCGCGTTCTTCTGACGTGCGCGCTCGCTGCCGACCGGCTGC
>JBQGBZ010000216.1:0-1127 GCA_052038215.1 Nitrososphaera sp. | reverse complement strand
AACCCATGCAGAGCGTGTCTATAATAAAGTTGGCTTAGATATCATTTATCAGCTAAGAGGAAAGCATGACTTTGAATCAGTTCTTGATGTTTGGGACTACAGAGTAAAAGCCTCAGGTATTCCATATAAGCACATAATAGATGAACAGAATAAGAACAGACACACATTCATTGTTCAATATAGCATGGGCAAAAAATGGTCTCTTGTCGTTGCAGAAACCATGAAGAGATACTTTGAACCGGTGTAGTCAAAAAAAGTTGATTACACTATAACTTATAACATGGTGGCAATATCAGTTGAAGGGAAGGGCCAAGTACTAAGCAAGACACGATTTCAATTATGACCGTCAGAAAAGAAGAGAGACAGGTAGTAATATTATAAAAAAAACACAATCCTGTGCATTGTAAACATCTGTATTGCAATGTAGTGCTACGTGATTAAGTATGCGTCCTTATCCTACCTCAATTCATGTCAAGAAGGCAGACTCAAAAGGTAAGTTTTGCAATCTCACTGTTCCTGACTACGACACTTATTGCGAGTTTAACTCCACGTTCTGGCTTTGCTAGCACAGAGAACAATAGCAATACTTTAATCGAACCCGAGGCTTCACAGGGCATGGCAACAGCAACAAATGCCACCACTGCCACTACTACCAGCGCAAATGCTACTACCGCTACCCCGAATATCGTTTTAGTCCATGGTTTGTGGGCCGATGGATCTTCATGGAGCAAAGTAATTCCTATTCTAAAGAACGCTGGACATAGAGTTATTTCAGTGCAACTTGCTGCGCACTCTCTTGCAGACGATGTAGCTACCGTCAAGCGCGCAATTGACCTAGTTGGCGGACCAACAATAGTTGTAGCACACTCATTCGGTGGATTCGTAATCACAAATGCTGCTTATAATAATCCAAATGTTACAGGGCTTGTCTACGTTTCAGCTTTTGCCCCTGATGAAGGTGAATCTGCCGTGAATTTCGTCCCTGTTGAATCACTACCTCCAGGATTATTGGTTTTAGATAGCGGAGGATTTGGGTACCTTAACCCAGAGATGTTCCCTCAAGCATTTGCTCAAGATGTAAATGCAACTGAGGCTGAAACCATGGCCGCTGTGCAAAAGCCAGCTAA
>JBQGBZ010000215.1:0-1888 GCA_052038215.1 Nitrososphaera sp. | reverse complement strand
GGCATGACGCCTGGCCTTCTTGAGCTGAGGCACGCAGGAGATCCGAGGCGAGCGTCCATAGCCACGCCGTTCTCGGCGTCGAGGGAACTGTGTCTTGGGAGTGCCTATCCAGGATCACCAAAAGCGCGCCAGAGCCACTTTGGTGTGGAATCGGTGGCAACTTTCGCGCGGAATACGCAGCCGTCATGGGCTCGACACTCTTACGCTCCCCTGGCAAGAGCAACCCCGTACAGTAGGCCCGTAGGGGTTCGACCCGATCTGCATGCCCGATCGCCTCATTTAACATCCCCAGGTACCGCGCCAAGCGCTGGCCGCTCGTTTCCCGCTCTTGCGTCTGTCCTTGCATGGAGCCAAGAAAGCATAGTATGTTCAGGGTCGCAACTATTTTCTAACACAGTAGTACTAATTCGTGCTGATGGTAAAATCAGCGAATGTGCTGCAGCTCTCTCTGATGTGCGTAATAATATTGGTTCTTTGCAGCTGGAGAGGAACTCGTTAATTAGATGCTAATAACCTAGTAAGGGGATGCCCTATAGCTATCAATTACCATCGAAATCTTCTGCGACAAGTACTTGTAAAATATAAGCTAGGTCTAGCTCGTCCAGTTCAGGCTAGGACAGAATATTCCTATGAGTCCAATACTACTATCAATCTTCTACCATATAACGATCAAATACTCATCAACAAGTTTGAAAATGCCCGTATTCGCGGGGTGCTAGCCGCTCGACGGCGAGATCTTCCCGCCTCTGAGCAGTTCTTTGTTATGGCTCGGCTACTCCTTGATACAGACTTACTATCAGCAGAAGGTCGATTGCACTATGAATGTCGTTTAGAACAGGGTGAAGCTTTCCTAGATTGTCGCTATGGTAACTTCAAGCAAGCTCGTAGACGTACGCTAAACTCCTTAGCCATCGGTCAAGTATTAGAAGACCAATACGGACGTGACAAGTTTATTCTACATCGTATTCAACAAGTTCATAATCTCGCTCGAATTGAAGCCTACGATTGTCAACCAAAAAAAGCAATTAGATTAACTTTAGAAATTCTCAGCTATCTTGATGGAAAACTAGATATTTTATCAGTTCCTGGTGAATGGGGCCACGAACGCATCGCCCGTCAACCTTCCTCTAATGTAGCTGGAATGTTTGTCCAGGTCGCTGGTGAAATTGCACTGATTATGGCTGGGCTGGATTCGCAAAGGGCTGGCGAGCTATTCATTCAGGATGCTGATGAACTGCTAACTACCAATTATCAACAGAGTCGTTATCCTCATGCTTATAGTTGGCTACTGGTTAAACAAGCTTTCAGCCGTAATGATATTGATGATTTTCTAACTCGTGCCGCTGACTTTATCGCCAAGAGGTATGAAGGGATGGAATTATTGTGGTATGGAACAGTTGTTGATTTAATTACCTTGTGCCATGAATTGGATACTCCGGAAGCTGCTGAGTTAAAATATACAATCACTAGGGATATTATGAGCCGTCCTGCGGAAGTTCCACCAAAGTTTTTGGAGGTCATCAAATTGTCGGGGATTACGCAGGCAGAGCAATTTCCTCCATCTGAAAATCTAGATTCATTGTCAACGAGTATGCCAAAAAGTGGGGGAGGAAGAAGGAGAGAGAGTTAGCTAGCTTGACAATGTGGGGTATGTTCGGGATACGCTAATATCTCGTGCACGGCATATACAGGGGTGTGGGTAGCAGAGGAACGGAAAGCTGGGATCGCTCACAACTCTTTCATAAACTAGCTGTTACGCAGGTAGCAACATACGCCTTTTTAGACCATACATTGTGTGTGCTTTTCCGTTCGACAGCCCTGTGTGCAAGAAAGGGTCTCTTTTGACTTTTTTGAGCAAGTTCTGACGCGCTTAAACAACAGACACTTA
>JBQGBZ010000214.1:0-6319 GCA_052038215.1 Nitrososphaera sp. | reverse complement strand
GCCAGAGAAAAGTTGTAATACTATATTCTACTTGATATAAATGATAACAACTCTTTATCATACCATGAGTAATCAAGAATCATTCGCATTGCTATCACAATTCTCTTCACGGGAATTCTAGGCACTCCCAATTTCTGTAGTGGCACAAGAGCAACAACCTCCCAATTCAATGATAGTAGAGACAACATCTCTCTGCCTCTCATGTCATTTTTTGATGCCACTTCTAAATTTTGGAAAAGCAAAGTTCACGGTTGATCCATCCTTTCTGCCAAATGATGGAGGGGGAACCGGCAGTGGATGGAAAAAGTTGATCCAAAATATAGGGATTTTAAAGAATGAGAGAACTGCTATGCTGTTTCAAATGCATAAGAAATGAAGGAGTTGCTTTATGATGCAGAGAATATTGACACCTCAAAGATTGTACAAAATGCAAGGAAATTATTGGGCAGACATATCGCCAAGGCAGCAGAGAAGTCCCCTCCTTGCAGCGTGAGATTTAACTACATTAGACTTTTTATAGTAATTGTTACTATTGATAGCGAATGCAGAGGCCGGACTGGGATACGTATTTTATGTTGCAGGCAGAAATAGCGAAACTCCGTTCAAATTGTATTACTCGTCACATTGGAGCAGTAATTGTTAAGGACAATCGACAGATAGCTACCGGCTATAATGGAACACCCCCGGGGGTAAAAAACTGCTATGAGGGGGGATGCCTTCGCTGTCTTGCCAGAATGAATGGTGAGGTCAAGTCCGGCGAAGGCCTTGATCGCTGCTTGTGCACTCACGCTGAGGCTAATGCTATAATGCAGTGTGCCCTCTTTGGCAACGCGGGAAGCACAAAGGGAGCCATGTTGTACTCTACTTTTGCTCCTTGTTTAGAATGCAGCAAGATGGCTATAACTGTCGGCATAAAGAGGATCGTGGTGCTTGCTGACTACCCGGAAGACGGCACACAGTTGCTAAAAGATGCAAATGTAGAGCTGTTCAAGCTCAACCCCGATCTGCTAAAACCTTGGCTCTCAGTAATTACCGCAGACCCCGAGTCATCAGCAAAGGCAGTAAGCAAAAGCACTGCTCATATTATCTAATTTACCTAGCAGCTTTTTGACTAAGCCTATTCGATTATTCTTAACAGAATCCGAATAGCAGCATCCTTGAGTGCAGCAAACTATGTTGGACTAAATTTACAATGTTTTATCAATACCTCTAGCTTATATGCAAAATATATCGGCGATATGCGTTTGATTTTCCTGAGAGGTCGGTACAGCAATAGTGTCATTGTCTCATAGTAACTCTTATGCACAAGATGGAACCAGCTGATATAAGAAACTTGATGATAACTATCAGGCCAGCTAGGAGATCAGACAAAGATGAGATCCTAAGCTTTTGCATAAATACCTTCAGCTGGGGTGACTACATTCATAGAGTATGGGATTATTGGTATGAAGAGAGGAATGGCCAGATATATGTAGTCGAATCTAGCGGAGAAAAGATTGCAATGTCTCATGTTGCTATCTGTCCTGAAGGTAAAGTCATCTGGCTTGAAGGTATAAGGGTACATCCTGATCATCGTCGATCTAACATTGCAACAATGCTCCTTGCAAAAATGCTAGAGTATGGCAGACGGAAAGGCGCCAGAGAGGCGTCGGCAATAGTAGGTGCAACCAATTTTGCATCGAAGAGCATGATGAAAAAGAATGGTTTTAAGATATTATCAAAGTGGAAATACTACAGTGCAGCAGGTACACCAAGGCATCAAAAGTCAAACGCAAGAATTGCAAATGCTGACGATATAGAGGACATCTGGCACTATCTTCAACAATCCAAGATCTACCACCTCTCTGGGAAGAGATATGTCAAGTCATGGCACTGGTATACATTCGATCATACCGCACTTTTGAATTTCGTCAAAGAAGATCGTGTTATTTTGAATGGTCTGCCTATTGATGGGGTTGCAATAATCAACAAGCACGGTTACTGGGACAGGACTAACATATTGCAAATAGTTTATCTTGATGTTGTATCTGCAAGCTCCCTTCATCACTTTGTTTCTTTCGTGACAAATCTTTACTTAGATGCACGATTTGAAAGTCTACAGCTAGTTTGCTGTAATAGCCAACGAGTAACATCATTTATCAATAAATTCGTAATACAAGAAGGAGAGGAGTTCCTCCTTTACAACAAGCAATTTGGGATATAGCTCATTTCTTCCACTCGTAGTTGAATTATTGAGACACTTGGAAGTTGATATTTGCACAAATCCAATCTGATGATCATATATCTGAAATAGTAGCTTTTGGTTCCCCTATCATTGCAGCTTCATCTAGACCGAAAAGAAAGGTAACATTGAAGAACTTGTCAATATGACTGACATTAACGCGCGCTTGATCTTTTAGGTTTTGTGATGATCGATGAGTCAAGAAATCATAAATATGAAAATTCCAAACATGACTTAATAAAATTTAGTAATATTATAGGTAAGTCATAAATCAAAGAGCGTGCCCTATGTGGCAAACATTTCCTGCACTTGAATGTGTAAAAATAAACTATTGTGATTTATGTGCAAATGTGCACTGACAACAGAGAATTGATATCATCTAGCTCAATCAAGCGAACCGGATTTGGAGATTGTACACTAAAGTATTAACCAACAAGTTTGGTCTTTAGGCTATGCAAATGCAGCTGATAACAAACTGTAGTGTGCCCTATGCAAAGTCTTCATATTCCGAGGAAAGGTTGCAGATTTATTAAGGAGCAGCCAGAGATTTATTCAATAGGATAGCCGTAAGATTTGTTAACACAGGTTAGCGGATCTCCCGCTCCAACCTATCCATTCTTAGCAGTAGTTCCAGATTCTTTGACTTGAGGCTTTCAAGCTCTTCTCTCATCTGTGTGACTTCTTTTGGCTTCTTTGTTGCCTCTCTTATTATGTTTATACATTCTTCAGCTACTCTCCTTACTCTGTGATCTAGGTCATTCTCCATGACCCATGTCAGGTCAGAAATCGCCGTTGTCAGTTCAGAATCCGCGAGTGCTCTGCATGCATTTATGCGGACTCTAAACCACTTGTCTGTAAGTAGAGTCTTAAGGTGATCAAAGACTATGGGGTTGTCTGCGAATCTGCCCAGAGCAAAAATAGCCGCCTCCCTTATTCTATGATAATTTCCGTATTTGCTTTTTTCCGTGATAAATTCTGCAATCTCTTTGTTGCTGGTAAACTCTTTAAGTCCGGCTATTGCCCCTTGTGCCACGACATTCTGAAATGTGGTAGTTTCTGCAGCCTCTTTCAAGATATCAATAGCCACCTTGTTCTTAGTCTTGCCTATCGCTATTGCTGCTTCAGATCTAACAAAATAGCTCTCATCATCCTGCAGCAATGGTCTGATCAGCTCTAGTGACTCTTCTTTCTTGAATTCTCCTATCGCCTTTACAACTGCACGTCTTACCTTTGGATGTTTGACTTTAAGACAGCCTTTCAAAGCTTCATAAGCATAGCTTGTCTTGGCAGATCCTAATGACTTTGCTGCTTCAACTGATACTCCCCAAAATTTGTCATGCAGTATACTGTTCGCTAGCGCATCAATTACTGCATCTGACGACTTTTCCTTGAGTGATCTTGCAGCATCCACCCGCTTGATCACATTATCTCCTTCTTGGAGCTGCTTGAGAAGCATCTCCTTTGGTGCTTTAACAGATATTGTTTTCAAAATCTTGAACTCTGGATCGATAGAGAAATATTCTACCTCATCGTCAACAGGAATTTGGAATACACTCTCTCTGTCCCATATGTTGAATGTATAAATTTTCTTATGGCTGTTTGCAAAAGACATTTCTAATTCAAGAGGGAACTCAAAGGGCTCGCCTGGCTGTAACTGCTTAACTTTGATTTCTGCATTGTGGTTATCATGATGAAAATCGATGATAAGCTCAGGATGGCCCTCTCTAAAAATCCATTGGTCGAAGAATTGCTGCAGACTCTTGCTTGTTTCAAGCTCAAACACCTTTCGCAGATCATCTGTCTCTGCATTGCCTTTGGCAAAGCGCTGCAAATACGTCTTAAGCGACCTTCTGAAGTACTTGTCTCCGACAAGGTGGCGCATCATGTGAAGCACACACCCACCCTTTTCATATGTGTGTCTGTCAAAAAGGTCATCAGGGTGCTTGTATACCTTTGTCACAACAGGTCTTGTATATCTGGTTTTAGCTTCTTCAAGATAGTCGTCGGCAGTCTGTAGCACATAATACTGGAATTCATCCTTGCCTCTGCTTGCTTCCCAATAGAGTGCCTCACAGTAGGTAGCAAATCCTTCATTGAGCCAGATATGCTGCCAATCGCTGCATGTAACAAGGTCACCAAACCACTGATGTGCTAGCTCATGGGATATAAGATAATCACTTGTAAAGTCAATGTGAGCTTTTTCGTCATGAAGTGTATCCAGCGTTAGAGTAGTGCAACTGGAATTCTCCATACCGCCATAAACAAAATCCTGAACCGTCACTTGTGAATATTTTTCATAAGGATAGTTTGTGCCAAGATATTCTTCAAAGAACCTGACAATTTCAGATGTATGCTCAAATGATCTGGCTGCATCTTGCTTTTTTTCTGGCGGGACATAGTAGTACAAGTTCTTGCCATCTTTGATCTCAGTGTATTTGCCGACAACTACAGATGTAAGATAGGCTGGGTGGGGGTTTGTTTCATACCAGCGGTATTTCTGTTTTTCATTCTGCTTCTCTACGTTTAGCAATTTCCCATTTGAAATTGCAGTAAATCCTATGGGAACTATAACTGAAATCTCGCTTGAAAACTTGACTCGGGGATGATCAATACACGGAAACCAGTACCTCGCTTCAGTAGTTTCACCTTGTGTCCACGCCTCCTGATACTTATCGGGATAATATTTATCAGGCCCGACAAAGTAGAAACCCTTGCGCGGCTTGGCAGTATAGGAAATGTAGATTTCGATTTTACTTCCCTCCTTTAGAGTTCTGCCTAGTTTAACTATAATCTTGTCATCAAAATTACGAAAATCAAACCTGCTTGCTGCAGAGATCTTCTCTACTTGGAGTTCAGCGGCATCAAGCTCTATCGTGTCAGCGTCCTGCAAAGTCATAATCGATAACCTTTGCTGGCAACTAATCATACGGTTCTGAAAGTCTGGCTCTATCTCAAGTCGCATGTGAGTAATCGTAAATAAAAGCGAGGGAGCATAATGAGATCTACTACCGGGAAGCTCAAATTTATTTCTCCTTGTGTTATTATCATCATTGTGCATTCGGTGTATACATGCTCCTCGATAGTATGATAAAATAAAGCTTCCTTGTTGCCTTTTTAAATGAATTCATTGCAATACGTACTACCATATCTCCTGATATCGCTCTGCTGCGTAAGACTAATTGCACTAAATGGCCACCTGCAGAAAGGATCTCGCACTACTCTGCTAGTATTTAATCTCTAACTCACATTGAATGTTATTGATATTGTGGTCTTAGATTGCCCACATTTTCTCTCAGCTTATCAACTATCTCGTCATAGGTATAAGGGACAGACACCCTTATCACTAAGATCATTTTTCTACCGTTGACAACTATTGAAAAGAAAAAGAGATCTGTGTTGTCGTTATGTGCCATTAAATAATGTGTTCTGCCCAAATGCTCTGCATTTGCTTGAAGAGTACCCAAGTAAAGTTCCGTTTGGGCGAATAGTCTCTCTAGCTTTGGAAGTGTGCCTGACTTTATGTGCGAAGCTATGGTGACTCCCTTTTCGATTATCTCTGCACTGACAATGTTGTCGTGTAGATTAGTTATTTCCTTACAGAGATGAGTTCCATCCATTGATATTGATAAGCAAAAACATGTAGAAATAACTTATCAAATGCTCTCAAGCGACCAAGGGTTTTCAACTGTCGACAAGTCTTGGTCGGCAATATTGCCTCCAGTAATTTTCGCTTTAACGAGCCTCCTCACTAGCTTGCCTGTTTTAGTCTTTGGCAGCTCGGAAACTATTTTCACCTCTTGAGGACGAGCAAATCTTCCTATTGATTCTTCGACTTGAACAATAATCTCATCTACCAGAATGCTATCCGCCTTATAGCCATCCTTTACAACTATGAACATAACTATTGCCTCCCCTTTCAATTCATCGGGTCTGCCTACTGCAATAGCTTCCGCTACTGCTGGATGAGATGCAGCAGCTGCCTCAACTTCTGCAGTACTAATCCTATGACCTGCCACCTTTATGACATCATCGGCGCGGCCTTGCATGTACCATAGACCATCAGAATTGATAAGCACCAGATCACCATGATACCATACA
>JBQGBZ010000213.1:0-12350 GCA_052038215.1 Nitrososphaera sp. | reverse complement strand
GAAAAACATGCGACTGCATATATGGTTATATAACCCAAAACCTAGATCATCGTAAGTTTATAACCATTGAAAACACCGATCTGCTCCTTTGATGCTAAATCTGGGGTGCTTTGCAGAACATGCGAAGCAAAACTCAAGTCGGGAAGCATTACGCAGGATGATATTTATGCTGCAAAAAAGCTCATTAGTTTAGCAGATCACAACCAAGAAATTAACAAGTTCACCCTTATTCGTGGTACAAGGGTCAACGACGACTTTGTGCTCGTTCTCCGGGGACATGATGTAAGTGTGCTTCGGGGTAATCAGGAGCTCGCTAACAAGATCGAAAAAGAAATGGGACAGAAGGTTTGGTTTGTTGAAACCGAGGCATCTGACAGGCGTTTCATCGAAAGTCTTTTCCATCCAGTTAAAGTATTATCAGTTAACTTCTTCTGGCTTCCTGAGGCGAACAAGCTTACAAAAGTAATTGTCGCAGACGATGCCAAAAATGTGAAATTCAATTTGGAAAAAGTTCAAAAAATCGCAAAAGCTGTTAGGGATATCGAACTGCTAGTAGAGTTCAATAATAATCAAAAGAGGAAGTAGGAGGAAATGTCGCGCTGAACATTATCAATAGAACCCATTATGCGCGTCAGATCGACTCTACACTGATTGGACAACAGGTACGAGTAGGAGGATGGATAGAGGACATACGCGATATTGGTAAACTTGCTTTCGCAACGATAAGGGACGTCACGGGTATATGTCAAGTCGTTGTAACAGGTAACAATCTCCAATCTGCACTGCAGGCCGCAAGGCAGAGTGCGGTTGTTGTTGGAGGTGTTATACAAGAAAGTAAAGCTCGAGACTTTACAGTCGAATTAAAGGCAAGCGAATTTATCATTCTTACTGAAGCAGTTCATCCTCTACCGATAGACCCTACTGGTAGGATTGAATCTGCAATAGATAAACGCCTCGATGCTCGTGCACTTGATTTAAGAAACCCCAGAGTAGCAGCTATTTTCCGCCTGCGTTCGGCAGGACTTAAGATCATAAGAGATGCACTTCATTCTCAGGGCTTTATTGAGGTGAATACCCCTAAAATAATTGGCAGCGCAAGTGAGGGAGGAGCAAACCTTTTTGGGTTTGAATACTTCGCTAACAGAAAGGCATATCTTGCACAAAGTCCACAGTTGTACAAGGAACAACTAACGCTCGGGCTCGACAGGGTATTTGAAATTGGACCCTACTTCCGTGCAGAAAACTCTCACACGGTACGACACCTATCAGAATTTACGAGTGTAGACATTGAAGCTGGGTTCCTTGACTACGAAGAGGTTATGGACATCCTAGAGCAGCTAGTAAGAAAAGTCGCGGCGGAGTTTAATGAAAAGCACAAGGCTGACCTCAAGGAAGCAGGCGCGAAGGAAATTTCCATTATAAAGATAGACAGACTGACCTATGAGCAGTGTATAGACGAACTTGCTAAAGAGGGTGAAAAGCTGGAGTTTGGAGACGATCTGTCAGATTCTGCTCTGAGAAGACTGGGGGTCTTGCATCCGGGTTTTTACTTTATTATAGACTGGCCACTTAAGTTAAAACCATTTTACATACATGAAAATGAGGAAAATACTAAACTTTCAAAGTCGTTTGACTTACAGTACAACTATCTGGAACTTGCCTCTGGGGGCAGGCGTTTGCATAGCCCTGCAAAACTGCGTAAACGACTCGCAGAACAAGGCTTGAATCCTGATTCTTTTCAGGAGCACCTCAAAGCTTTCAACTGGGGCATGCCTCCACATTCCGGATGGGGGCTCGGTTATGATCGCTTGATGATGGTTCTTACCGATCATCAGAACGTGAGGGAGGTTGTTCTGTATCCTCGAGACACGGAAAGGCTCATGCCGTAGCAGCTATTATGTTTATAGCGATTTCTCTAATAACGTCGTTGTCTTCATGCACAAAGGCCCTAATCTCATATTCCGTCGTTGAATAGATGAGCCATATTACGGGGTTTATCTGCATATATTTTATATCAATACTAGATGGTGATGCCTTTGCAGGATGCGAATGAAAGATAGCACAAACTTCCATCCCTTTACTATATGCAAGATTGTAAGCATTTAGGAGTTCATCTGGATCGATGCTAAAAGAAACAGGGGAATTATCGATGTTTCTCATGGGTATAATCGTCGCCACCTTTTCGCAATCATTGTTGTCACCTAGAAGAAAAGCACAGCTCTCATTTGGAAGTGCATCCTTAGCAATTTTTACGAGCTTTTCAACCTGCATTGCAGTAAGCGAAATGGTGTTCATTCAACTAGCCCTGACCTTTCCATCCATCCAAGGATGGACAGTGCAATAACAGGAGTACTCACCAGCTTTGTCAAATACAAATGGAGAGATGTCCCCGGAGTTTATTAATCCTGAATCAAAGGTCCCAGTAGGAGTAGGTCTGTTGTTTTCTACGGTTCCTGCTGTTATTGTATAAGGCGACGTGTCATCATTGACCCAATTCATCATACTATCATACTTCCAACAGTGGTATGCGCTTCGCTTGGCTGGTAAAATTGGCCATACGCTGGAATGGATGAACCAACTACGATTGACACCGTCGTTATTGAGCCGGTTATTGCAGCAGTGTTTGAGGTTGTTACATTATCAGTCTCCCCCGCTGCTGCTGTATTGTTGGCTGATGTATTTGACTGATTATTCATAGTTGCTCCTTGGCTTGCAGTGGCATTTGACGCGCTCTGGTTTTGCGGACCTGTCCCACTCGAAATTACTACTGTCCCAGTCATGAATGGATGAAGTGTGCAATAGTATTCATATTCTGCAGGCGCAATATCAGCTGAGTTTAGCACCCATTTGCCCGCTGGGTTGATTAGACTGGAATCAAATACGCCTTCCTGTGTGCTTGTCACTGTATGGGGCGCGTTGTCTTCGTTTAACCATTCAACTCCCTCTCCCTGTTGAATCGTAATGGGATCTGGCTCATAGTCAGGGTTGCCCTCGGCAGAAGCTCCTGGAAGTATTCTTGCTGGGACAATATTGGTGGGTGGTGGCGCGGTTGAAGTCTCATTAGTGGCAGGGGTCTGTCCACCCTCTTGCTGTTCTTCTTCAGTTTCGGGTGGCTTTGGAGTCACTAGCCCGAATGCATAAAAAGTTGATCCGCCTACAACTGCAGCGCCGACGAATATTACAGCCATGGCCTTAAGGTATTGCGTGCCGCGATATGATGCTACCGCTAGCACAGTCGCAGGAATTGAGATTATTAGCATAAGACCGATATATGCAAATATGCTGGGAACCTGAGTGCTTACTGTCACGGCTGCCGCAAAACCAAAGGTAACCAAAAAGCCAAGCGTGATAAATGTCGCAGATTTCGCTCTACCCGAAGTGGGAAAGCCATCCTTGAAGAGACCTGCAGCCAGAAAGATCATGCCAATGAACATGGTCAAAAGGGTAACTGCATGCATTCCATCGAGGAATGTCTTGGCAATGCCCGAGAGAGAAATTCCGACACCGACGATCCCTATCGAAGTAAGACCAATACCGGGTGTCATAAGGTCCCAGTCAGTCATATTGTTGTACATTCATTGGCACCTTTTTGGTATACTTAATCGTTTCCTTGACCGCTGTGATTGCAATCAAAATTTTTGTTAGAATGCATTAATTTATCATTTTATACATCATCATATCAAGTGGTTTTCGAATGATACTTCAGATAATGAGACTTTTAGTTAGAAAAGAGATTATTACATCAAAGAAGTATCTTAGTAACCAATCAACAAAAGAAGTGAATTAGTATATCGAATTCAAAAATATAAACAGACAAGAGTCGAACAATATTTTACGAATCCCACCTTTCAACAAGTGTATTAAAACTAGCTCCAGATCTATAGATATTGATATCTATTCTTAAGAATACATAGAGTACAAATGGCCGTGCCTGTGGCAGATCTTTTTGATATAAATGAGAGCGACACAGTCTGGGATGCTTGGCTTAACACCGTGACCTTAGTCGATGTATTGGAGAACTCTGAGCATATCAGCTATTATTACGACTTTCATCAGACACGTGATAAAATAGCAAAGATCTACGTGCTTGCAGAATCTCATGCCATAGACAAGAAGGATAAGAAATGTGCGTGTGGTTTATCAGATGGCGAGCATGCCTTATTAAAACGAAAGATGTTGAGATTCTTTAAATTACAGGTGGCCAACTTGAAACATTTCATATATTGACAACGTGTGAACGAATAAATTAAATGCAAGCAAGGTGAGAACTCCGATCGAGTCAAACCTGTGGCGTTACATGATTACATAGAGGTTTCAAAGCCTAGAATCGTGGTGGTGCTTGTAATTACAGCTGTTGCTTCACTTTTGGCAGGAAGCAGGTTTGATGCCACTCCAAATTCTGCATGGGATGTAAATGCTTGGCAGATTGGCTTCCTCACTATCGCAGGGGCTCTAGCATCCATGGGAGCAAGTGCCCTTAATCATTTTTACGATAGAGATATAGATAAAAGAATGGAGCGAACTGCGAACCGTCCTATACCTGGTGGAAGGCTGTCGGCAAAAAAGGTCTTTGTATTCGGATTTGCACTATGCATCCTTTCAATTGCTATTGCGTTCTATGCTCTTAATCCTGTCGCCACAGCTATGATTGCTATTGGTATCTTTTTCTACGTGATAGTATACACAGTATGGCTCAAGCGGAGTAACCCATCAAATATCGTAATTGGAGGTTTTGCAGGAAGTGCCGCTTCTATGGCAGGCTGGGCTACCGCGACAGGATCAATTGATCTCCTAGGCTTTCTCATAGGATGGCTGGTTTTCATGTGGACACCTCCTCACTTCTGGTGCCTCGCAATAAAGGCAAGGGAAGAGTACGCAAGCGTGCATGTTCCTATGCTACCGGTTCTAGTTGGAAACCAGAAAACAGCAAGCTATATCATGATTAATACCGCTATCCTACTGCCGTATTCAATTGCCCTCTCATTCTTTGGACTTGGATTGGTATATACTACAGTTGCAGCAATCTCTGGCTCTTTAATGCTACTCTACCACTACAAGCTAACAAAGAATCCGACAGCCGAATTCGCATGGAAAGCATACAAGGTCACTGCGCCTTATCTTGTGGTGATATTTATCGCATTGGCACTAGACGCATTATTTTACTATCCGATAACGCAGCCATTTTCTATTCCTCTTCTTATTCATCCGTTTACAAATTAAGGGGGATTATCATTGCGATCGGCAACCAGTTCAATTCTTCGCTTATCCTTAGTTAGCCACGAGACCCTTACAAGACCATATATCTCGAGATCCATCAGGGTCTTATTGAAGTCAGAATCTGCAATCGTGAGACCTTCTTTTTGCAACGCATTCATCAGGTCAGTATCGGTCATTGTGCCGGCTTGACTAATCTTCTCATATACAAGGTTTCGAATTGGATATTTCATCGTTATTGATCCTCATGGTTTTCGAACAAGACGAGAGAGGAAACTAGAGGCATTACGCTAGATAAGCATTTCGGCACAAGAATTATGTCTTCAGAAAATGCAGAATCTCAAATGATTGAAAAGTCTTGCTGGCATTCATATAGAGATTTTGTAATAAGTTTATGCCTTCAAAGGAAGTGTCTAGGTAGCCTTGAGCCCAAGAGGAGCAAACAGATAACGAATTGGGATCTGACCCTCTGTGCTGTATTTTTTTCATCTTATCTAAGCTTATATTGGTAATTCTTATCTAGAACAACAGCTGATGCGGTATAGTCTGTTAATAAATGGATATCTGGTTATCGTACTCGATTGGGCTTGATCCAAACATCAAAGCCACTATGATTAGTTGGCACTGAGTGAATAATTAGCATATCACTCTCACCTAGACTGTAAAGTAAAGGAAGGCGCTTTTATCTATAGACAAAATCACTCCAGAGGGTAGACTAAAACTTTAGTTAATGATTAACCGTAAAAGGTCTTGTCTATAGGCTTAGGCATAGCATACGTAATATTCTTCTTCATCGATTCGTACCAATCCTCAACATCCTTTGTTATTGATGGACGTACCAGTCTCGCAGCACCGGCAAAGTCCACATTTGAGATGACATCTGAGCCGCTTCGGAGAGCATGAACACCAGCTTCTCTACAAAGAGCAACCAGATCTGCTCCACTAAAGTTCTTTGTAGACTGAGAAATCACTTCCAAGTCTATGTCAGATGCGAGAGGCATATGCCTTGAATTTATCCTCAGTATTTCGAGTCTTGCACCATCATCAGGCGGTCCCACGTATAGTAGGAGGTCAAGCCTGCCTGGGCGCAGCAAAGAAGTATCAATCAGATCTGGCCTGTTCGTTATGCCGACTACTATTACTCCAGCGCTCCCCGCATCATCCATTTCAGTTAGTATCTGACTGAGAACCCTCTCATTACCCAAAAGATCATCTTCATGAGCCCTTGGTCTAGCTAGGGAATCAAGCTCGTCAAACACGACTATACAGGGAGAAGAAGACTTGGCCTTTCTAAAGATTTCCCGTATTGCCTTCTCAGACTCGCCTACCCATTTGCTGAGCACTTCAGGTCCTCGTACAACGATAATGTTAGCATTGCTCTCAGTGGCTAGGGCTTTAGCAAGTAAACTCTTGCCTGTCCCTGGAGGCCCATAGAGCAAGGTTCCTCTTGAGGGCCTGATGCCCATCTTAGCAAACTTCTCTGGCTCTTTTATTCCTGTAATGAGGTTATCATGCAAAGTCCGCTTCGCTTCATACAATCCGCCCACATCATCCCATTTGACGCCTGCTACCTCCACATAAAATTCTCTCATCGCTGTCGGGATTATTTCTTTCATGCCTTCCTCAAAGTCACGATCACTAATCATCATGCTCTCAAGGATCTCTGGTGAAATCATTTCGCCCTCAAGTTCTATCTCGGGAAGGCAACGTCTCAGTGCTTTCATGGCGGCTTCTCTGCAAAGGGCCTTGATGTCTGCACCAGTATATCCATGAAGGCGGCCTGCAAGTTCCTGCAAATTTATGTCTTCAGATAACGGCATGCCTCTGGTGTGAATCTGCAATATCTCAAGCCTGCCTTCTACATTTGGTACACCGATTTCTATCTCTCTATCAAACCTGCCAGGCCTTCTCAGAGCTGGGTCAAGGCTCTCTGACCTATTTGTGGCCCCTAGAACAATAACCTTACCCCGATCAGACATGCCGTCCATCAACGCCAGCAGTTGTGCCACCACGCGCTTCTCAACATCACCAAATGCTTCTTCTCTTTTTGGGGCGATAGCATCAATCTCGTCAATGAATATTATGCTAGGCGAAGACTCACGCGCCTCTTTGAAAATGTCCCGCAACCTCGCCTCAGTTTCGCCGTAATATTTGTTCATGATTTCAGGCCCATTGATTATGAAGAAGTTTGCCTCAGACTCTGAGGCCAATGCCTTCGCTATAAGGGTCTTGCCACACCCAGGTGATCCATACATCAAAATCCCATTATGAGGCTCTATTCCAAGCCTTGCAAAAACCTCTGGATGGCGCATAGGAAGCTCAACTATTTCTCGCAATCTTTTTATCTGTTCTTTCATTCCGCCTATCTCTTCGTATGTAACCCGTGGCTTTCTGTCACTTGTAACGTCTGCCATTATAGTCAATCTTGTTGACTGCTCGATTGTCGAAATTACCTTCGGTAACAACCTCTGAACACTAAAGTCCATTTGGTTTCCCAATATGACTACTGAAATTTCATCTCCCTCGTTCAGTGGATAACCTTTGAGTCTATGCTTTACAAAATCACAAAACTCTTTATCGACTGTAATATTGTTATTGCCTAGTGGCATCAATGTGACGTTTTTTGCCTGCTTGCAATCAATCTTTTTTACGCTTAACAGGTCATTTAATCCTGCACTAGCGTTCTTTCTTGTTTGTCCATCTATCCTAATAATGTCTGTCTCTTTTTCTTCCTCGTCCGCGGGCCATGCTGTAGCTGCAGTGCTTCGCTTGCAGGAGATTTCAATGACTTCGCCTGCCTGGATTCCCAGATGCTCCATATGTCGTAAATCCATTCGAGCTCGCCTCTTACCTACGTCCCGATGTTTGGCTTCAGCAACTCTTAGCTGTATGGGCGATGATTCATCGCTTCCAGCGCGCATCTTTTTCAATCCTCAGGAGCCTCCGCTATTATTATTAGCAATAATATTTTACTTCATTCTTACTGACTGCCTGCTGATATTCATTACCTCGATCTCACCTACTCCCTGGACCTGTTTTATAGATTCTTCAAGTCTGTCCATCTGCCCCTCAGCATCGTCTAACAAAAAGTCGCCTATTATTGCTTTTAATCCAAATGCAATCGGCTCCATTGAGCTACTTTTCAGCTCCATCCCCTCTGGTACAGATTTCTTTATCAATTTAACAACCTCTTCAAGATCGGATTCAGCCTCAGCTGGAAGGATTCTTATCCTAACTACCAGTCGTGCCATGCCTATGGACCCTCAAAACCACAACCTACGCATTTATACGGTCTTGCGAATTCGCGACAGCTTTCGCATCGCCACATCAGAACATAGCCACAATTTGCACAGTAATACTTAACACATTCGTCATTAGGCATAATTGGTCTGCCGCACGAACTACACACGGGCAACTGCAATGGCTTGGACATCAGTGTTGCTTCTTAAGAATAAGGGAATTTATATCTTCCTTAGCTCTCTGGCAACAAACGCCTTATCTCGTTGCCAAACAATGCTTTGGCCATTTTAGCTGCTCCTTTAGCTCCGAGTATCTTGGCAACAGCACTAGAATGAAAGTCAAAGTCGCCATCGGTAGTCGCTTCTTGGATAACCTCAGGTGGAATAGCATTGATCAGATCATCGATAGCTCTGTTGTCCATCCGCTCAAAGAGTCGTCGAGCAATTAACATCTTGTCGAATTCTGCTTTGAACATAGATAGCCAATTGCTTTCATAATATTTGTGCAACAACAACTGCATATCATTTTGATCACTATTGCTGAGATCTGCTGAATTAACCAGCGCTCGCCCAGCTAGCACACCTGCCATACCGCAGCTGTAAATGCCTCCTGCAGTTGTAGGCTTGCTCTGGCCTGCGGCATCTCCGACCACTATGGTCCTGTCAGTGACAAAACTTTTTAGTGGGCCGTCGATCCATATGGGAGCGTAAACTTTTCGCACAACCGAGTGCTTTCCCTTGCTATCAAGATAATGCTGGAGCGCGCCCGCGGCATTGATCCTCCTACCAGCAACGCCTACTTTTCCCCTTGCCCGACCTGTAGGAATTATCCATGCGAAGAAACCTGGATACAATTGACTGTCAAACGCTACTTCGATGGTATCAGGTTCTATCCATGAAGCGTAAATTTCATACTGTGCTGATTGAAGAACTCCATCCCTGTTTTTACTAATTAGTGATCCTACACCTCTTGCGTCCACAAAATATTCGCATGAAAGATCTCCTTCAGAGGTCTTCACCAGATATTCATCATCTTGTTTTCCAATCGAACGCATTGAGCATTTTACTCTTATTTCTGCTCCCTTGTTCTGTGCCTGATATGCGATCTGCTTATCAAACGCACGCCTATCTAATACGATGACTTTTTGTTTTGCTGAACAAATTTCAAAACAACTTGAATGGGAAAAAATCTTTGCATGTGTTATACCCGAGTTCTCTATTGTTTTATTATCAGGGACTATGCCCAGACCATGTATGCCAGACATACTTACAAGGCCGCCACAGTGTTCAGGCGTTCCAATTTCAGAATCTTCTTCAAGTACCGCAACGGAAAGATCCCCAGCAGCGATTTCACGAGCAGCAAGCAGTCCGGAGATGCTTCCTCCTGCAACTATCACATCATAATCTGGCATCTGACAAAATACTAGTAATGTATTTTTCTGCCTCTTAATTAAACTATAAGCAATCTAGTATGGGATATGGACTTTAAGCAAGTAATTATTGTCAGGCGGGATATAAGCATGGGAACTGGCAAAATAGCGGCGCAGGTGGCACATGCTGCAGTTATGGGTGCAGAGAATGTAAAATCATCTAGAAGAGAATGGTTCAAGGCATGGTTTGCTGCTGGTCAGGCTAAAGTCGTGGTGAAAGTAAAGAACATTGAAGAATTGATGGCGGTAAGAAAGCGGGCCGAGGACTTATACCTACCGGTGGTGCAAGTGCAAGATAGTGGTTTGACACAAATTCCGTCAGGCACAATTACTTGTGTTGGAATAGGACCAGCTCCTTCCGATCTTGTTGACAAAGTTACATTTGAGCTAAAGCTTCTCTAATGTCGACCGATCAGAATTATACCAATAATAATGAGGCCTGTAGCAATACCTTGAACTGCAGTTATAGATTCGCCAAGTGCCAACGCCGCGATCACTATCCCAAAAATCGGAGTCATCGAAAACATAGACATGGTCTTTACAGTTCCAATTCTCTTCATACCTTCAAGAAATAGCAGAAGCGCTCCGCCGAAGCCTGAGATTGACATTACAATTATTAGCATCCACATGTCAAATCTTATTCCTGTAATTATCTCTCCTTTGCCCATGGCCAAAGCTATGACTAACAGGACAAGACCACCAGCAAGTGACTTTACCATCGCTATCTTGGCTGGGCTGACTTTTAATGTGAGACGTCTGCTGACATTATTATCTATTGCCCACATTAACATTGATGCTAATATCATTATATTACCAGGGTTTAGTTCAAAGATGCTTTCTAAGGCTGTCAAGTCTTCCGTGGTCGCGATCGCTAAACCTATAACAACTAGAAAAACTGCAAACAATCCGACCCTTCCATGGGGTTTTTCGCCAAAAAATACGGATGAGAGCGCTATTGTAAATACGATTTCTCCGTTTGTCAATATGGCTGCGGTGGAGGCTGCTGTCTGCTGAAGCCCGTACATCAAAAGTACTGGAGCTAATATGCCTCCAAAGATTGTTACGATTACAACGTAGAGGTAGTCGTACTTTCCCTCAAATGTGAATGAGGCTCTTGCAAATGGGATGAGCGCCAATCCCGAGATAGTATAAACAATTGCTGTTAGGACAAGAGGATCTACAGTAGTAAGTGGAACCTTGGCCAGGCTGAATACAGAGCCAAACAGAACAGCGGCAAACAATACCGATAGGTATCCTTTGAAATGTTGGCGCCCTTGGCTCTCTTCTTCTCCTTTTTCTGCAACCAAGCAAATCTTCTAGTAATCCTCATCGCTATTTTTGCCTATATCTCCGAGAAGAGATATAAGATGGAAAAGATCTTTCTGTTTCTTGCCATTGCCAGATTCACCACGGAAAACAAAAATGAGCCAATCGTCAAAAAAGATTATCATTTATGCAATAGTTGGCATTGTGGCTATTGCCGCAGTCTATATTTCGATGTCCTGGCGTGCTGCTCCAGAAATAAATAACCCTGCAACAAGTGCACAAAATGATGAAACTAGAGCGCAGCTATTTGAGCAACAATTTTGCGGTCCGAACACATCACCAAATTTGAATGCATATATAAGCGAAGTTGCCCTTCCTACAGAATGTCAAATGCCAGTCGGCATTGCTGTCGATGGCTCAAATATTTGGTATGTATCGACAAAACGTGGCATTCTCGGCAGCTATGATAGTACTAATGGTACATTCATGCAATACGAAATCCCCTCTTGGCCCACGCGTTCGCTACCCTTCCCGGCGGTACCTTCATGGTTGATGTCATGGACAGTAAAACTGGATAGCAGCGGCGGTAATGTTTGGTTTACAGATCAAAACAATACGATCTGGCGATTTAGCCAGTCAACGGGGGATTTCGAGATGTTTAAAGTGCCAGCCAAATATCCTTCAATGATGGATTTTGATTCAAATGGTAACTTGTATATCATAGGAATAAACTCCCAGTCTCTTTTCTTTGGGAATGTATCAAGTTTCCAAAACGGGACCTCAGAAGGATTTAGAGAAATTGCTCTACCACTTGAGGGATTCTCGGGCATCAGTCCTAATCTAATCACTTCAGGCGGACTGGTCGTAGATAACGAAAGAAATGACGTTTGGGTTTCGCTCCTTGCTTTCCAACAGAAGAGGGGACAGCTCTTTCAGTATGATATTGAAACCGACAGAGTAGTACGAATAGTTGATCTGCCACAGGATCTTGGCGCACCTGTGGGAATGGAAATAGACAATTATGGAAGCGTATGGGTAGCAGACCATGGCACGAGCACATTCTTCAACTATGATCCTGCTTCGGACAATATAACCAGATTCGTTACATCAATGGCTTCTCCGAAGATTTATGTTGGTAACACACCCCATAATGCTTATACACTTCAGTATTGGATAGACAGAGGAGCTAAAGTCAACTTAT
>JBQGBZ010000212.1:0-2464 GCA_052038215.1 Nitrososphaera sp. | reverse complement strand
AACATCATTAATGATTTTTGCAACATATTGAGGATGGATTGGAGTTCATCCATCCTCGCCTACAGCATATGAGTCTAAATCCTCTCGAGATTTCTTGTAATGATCCAATGATTCCCTTAGGTGTCCTTTGTCATCACTTTTCTGTTTGAGTAAAGGTCTCAATGCGGTCAAAGTTTCACGTACATCGCCCACTAGCCCGAGATCCACTTTTGTCCGTCTACCTATTTGCTCACCTCGAATGTCAATTTGAATTATATATGCACGAGGAGGGTAAAATTGCTGGTATGGAAAATCTGTGCCTAGCATTAACAGAAGGTCAGAATCCATCATCGCATGATAGCCTGATGAAAAGCCAAGCAGTCCAGTCATGCCTACATCATATGGATTATCGTATTCAATGAACTCTTTTCCTCGCATTGCGTGTACAATAGGAGCCTGGAGAAGGCCTGCAACCTCAACCAGTTCTGTATGAGCATCAGCACAACCTGCGCCAGCTAGAATGGTTACTTTCTGAGCGGAATTGAGGACCTCTGCAAGCTTTGCAATTTCTTCTTTTGAGGGGCAGACCGTTGCCTTAGGCTGCTCAAAAGGTATGAATGGTCTGTTGGAAACAGAGTCTTGCAGTGCCACGTCACCAGGGAGAATAACAATTGCAACACTGCGAAGAGACATTGCAGTTCTCATTGCAATCTCAAGAACGCGTGGAATCTGCTTAGGATGAGAAACCAGCTCACAGTATTGGCTACACTCGCTGAACAGAAGCTCAGGATGAGTCTCCTGAAAGTATGCGCTCCCAATTTCCCTAATTGGAATGTGTGCTGCAATTGCGAGCACTGGCACTCTGTTTCGATAGCAATCGTAGAGTCCATTGACTAGGTGTGTGTTTCCTGGGCCGCAGCTTCCTGCACATACGGCAAGGTTTCCAGTAAGGTGAGCCTCTGCACCAGCTGCAAACGCAGCACTTTCCTCATGGCGGACGTGCACCCAGTAAATATCTTTGTCATGTTCACGTATAGAATCTGTAATTCCGTTAAGAGAATCACCAGATATGCCGTAAACCCTCCTTACCCCGGATGCTATTAGCGTTTCAATTATCAGATCGGCAACCTTCTTTGCCACGTCTTATTGATCCTCTTAGATCCTTGCAGCTGTTCATATACATTAAAAACAGTTTTGATAGGTATATTGATGTGATTTTTCGATGTTGAACCTCCGGCTGCTATACTCTTAAGGCTAATGATGGTTTAACAATATTATCATTATTCTTTTTCAAACTGTCCATAATAACTGCCAACATTTTTGCTCCTATGGAGATACCACGAGTTGCTGTATCTAGTAAGGTTCGATTACCATTGCTTGGATCTTTAGCCTAATGTCTAACTTATTTTTATAACCTGAGAGCGATCTAATCATATGAGGTCCACTACTACTAAAAAGGCGTTTGATTTCGTTGAAATCTCGGAAGTGCCCTCAAAGCCTAGGAAGACCGGAGTCATAGAAATTAGGGGCCCGTACTACGCTCCTACCACCACAGGTTATGTGAAAGACCTCTTGGAGATGTGGGGAGACTATATTGACGGCTTCAAATTTGCTGGAGGATCGATGCGTCTGCTCTCAGTTGATATGGTAAGAAATATACTTAAGATTTGTCATGACCATGATGTCTATGTTTCTACTGGAGGGTTTGTCGAGCGCATTATAGTCCAAGGTGCAGACGCAGTCGATAGATACCTAGAGGAATGCAAGTCGTTAGGATTTGATGTTGTGGAAGTCTCAAGCGGACTAGCCCCGATACCTTTGGAAGACAAAGTAGAGATAGTCAAGCAGATCAAAAAGATGGGCATGATACCTAAGCCAGAGATTTCCTTGATGATAGGGGCCGGCGCTGGCACTCATATAGTGGGGTATAAGCCAAAACTTAGGGGTGTTGATGATTTAATGAAGGAAGCAAGAGCGCATCTGAAGGCTGGAGCTCATATAATGATGCTCGAATCCGAGGGAATAACTGAAGACCTTCCTCCTAGCAAATGGCGTACAGATGTGATAAAAAAGCTTGTTTCAGAGTTTGGGTTTGAATCATGGATGTTTGAATCATCTGACCCTCCTGTTTTCAAATGGTATTTGAAGAACTTTGGTCCCAATGTCAACCTTTTCATTGACCATTCTCAGATAGTAGAATATACCGCCTGGCGAACAAAGCTATGGGGAGACCCAGGGATATGGAAGGGAAAGACACTATCATACAAATCAAAAAAAGAATGATAATGTTTAATCAAAATCTAATACCTGTTCCAGTACAGATCCCGATCTAAACCAAGTTTTTGTCTTAGTTCTTTTGATCTGTTTCTTACTGTGACTTCGGTTGTTCCTGCTGCTTTTGCAATCTCGGATTGTGTCTTGTGATGTCCTTCCGCAACATCTGCAAGATAGAGTATGGAACTGGCCATACTTACAGGGTCCTTGC
>JBQGBZ010000211.1:0-1966 GCA_052038215.1 Nitrososphaera sp. | reverse complement strand
GGGAGCAGCAGGACCGCCAGGCGCTGTTTCTATGACTAAAAATCCCCTCGGTTCTCCAAGACCTATTGCCTCTGCTATTTCCGGTGTCATGTCGATTCCGGAGACTCCCAGCCATGGATGCTGGAAGGTGCCACTCTCTATCAATATCGGAGCTATCTTAGCTATTGTGTTGGAAGGTACTGCAAATCCTACTCCGGCAAAACCGCCTGTTGTGGAAAAGATGGCAGAATTAATGCCAACTACTTCACCCTGCATATCCAAAAGTGGTCCACCTGAATTGCCTGGGTTGATTGCTGCATCGGTCTGAATTACATCTGGAATGGAAAATGCAGGCGCCGCAACATCTGAAAACGGGTCTTGATAAACAGGAATCAGCCTGTTGAGGCCGCTAACGATACCTTCTGTCATGGATCCAGATAGACCAAAAGGGTTACCAATTGCTACGACCTCTTGACCAACTTGCAATGCAGAAGAGTTTCCAAGTGGCAGAGGTATTAGCTTCTCTGGAGGAACGTCCTCCTCCACATGCAGTACTGCAAAATCACTATATTGGTCTGTACCTATTACTCTTGCTCGATAAACCGTTCCATCGATAAATGTTATGCTTATGTCCTCGGGATTACTTCCTGCAATAACATGGTAGTTGGTGATGATGTGACCGTTATTATCGTAAATGAATCCCGATCCCAAACTAGCTCCCAAAAAGGGGTTGTCTTCACTTGATATTCCACTGACCTGCACTACTGATTGCTGGGTCTCTTCAAACAAATCTGTCAATGTCAAACTGTCATTACTTGTCATTTGGACAGAACTTGTTGTAACACTGGGTGAGCTATCTGCCAATTCTCCACCTTGCGCTATTGTTGTAGCTGGAGGTATTTTATGTCCTGAATCGTATTGAAAAGGTGAATAATATCCCAAACTTCCAATTGATGCCACAAGAGCACTCGTACAAATAATCATGACCAAAATAGCACGCTTCAATATCTTTCACTGAGATTTGGTTTAGTGCCGATATTTATTACAATCGTATGCCTTAGCATTAGAAATGGCCTTTTATGAGGTTAAGCTTTATTTGACTTAGTGTGGAAATAGTTCAAGAAGTTGAACTAAAATATTCCTTACAGACTAATAATCAGCTTGTAGAAGTTATTTAAAATTGTTTTAAGGTGTTAAAATTATTGCTGAAGTCCAGTCATATGAATACAAAATAATTCTTGAGCAATTAAATAAGATAATACTATGTTTCTGCTTCTGATCCTTCATCATGAATTTCTTGGAGATTATAATTTGAGTGACCACTATACGAGATAGAAGTATATGCATAATTCATAATATTATGATGCAAAAATTGTTCGATTCTGGGGGCTGACTTTTTTACATAACACAAGATGCCTCCGTGGAATTTTCATTCTATATATATTGGCAGTATTATGATAATATCGAAGAATGTCTTCCCCGCCTTCTCATAACGAAGAAAGCAAAGGTTACTCTCCACATATGCGTGGTGTCGCATGGGGCATACTCGTAATGGGTGTTTCATTAGCTGTAATAATTATACTATGGACAACCTTTGGCTACATAGGACCAAATTTTTCAACACAAATAATGGAAGAACAGCAGGAATGGCTGCATGAACAATATGGACTGCCTCCTGTGCAAGAACTGACTCCCGAAATGCTACAGATTCCACCATCTTTGAGGGATGTTGAACAACAAGGAGGAGGTGCAGGAGCTGCACAAACAGGGGAAACAGCCAGCAGCAATCAAACAGCAGCCAGCAGCAATCAAACAGCCGAAACCGCTGGTGCTGCTCCTGGAGGTGGCGCAGTTACGCTAACCATTCTTGAAGGCTCTGCAATACAAGGCAATCCTGATTATGACCCCGACGAGCTGACAGTAGCTGCAGGAAGTGATATCCCAGTGACCAATCAAGATACCGTTCCACACACTGTAACTTCTGGTA
>JBQGBZ010000210.1:0-3174 GCA_052038215.1 Nitrososphaera sp. | reverse complement strand
CAGCATAGATCTCTATCACATTATTTCCTACTATCTTGAAAAGCCAAGGTTGGGTATTATGCCCCGAAGGAGCTAGAATTGCATATCTTAGGAGAAAATGCAACTTTTCAGAGAGGCTACCTTTCCCAGGGAAGTCATTCTCGCTGACATTCCAACCTTCTAGGGCGGAGTATTGCTGAGTGCCTTCATCTCTGATTTGTGCCATATGATATAAGGTATGCGTAGATATAGGATTTAAGGCGGATAAGAAGCATCAATGATAATAACGATAGGAGATGCATTTCTGGGGCAAATATTTCAGTAAGCAACACTCATCCTTTCGCTGTCATTGTCATCTGCTTTGTCATTAGAGAGAGATGTATAATGTACATATACATCTCCAGATGCCTATGAAACAAGATGTTTGATTTAGTTATCAAAAGCACATATATGAAGACCTTTATGCATAGTAAAGGTGTGAGTTAAGTTCTCGTTTCACACTATCATGTTTTTGATAGCCATCTCGGTTTTGCTTTTCCCTATTTATATGAACCAGTTCGCTTGGACTCATTCGCAGGTATTACCAAATGGACAACAACAGAGAGAAGAAGAACAAAATGGCCAAATCATCAATACCCTGCCCTACGCTGTTGGCAGTGGTGTTGAAAGATTAGAAGGCAACAACAGTATCATAGATACTGAACAACAAGATGCATCAAATTCTTCTGCCCCTTTTATTTTTCCAAGCCAAGAACAATTCTTCTTTCCCTCTGTTAATGCCACTCGACAGACAGACGTTGCCATCCTTAATGGGTCATGGACAATTGAGAATTCACGTGCAATAACAAAATCACTGGCAGAATTAGACACGCTCGCTCCAAAGATGGCTTTTGAGGTCGATCATTATATTCCAACGAATGATACGGATAGAAAAATCCATTTGCGCATCTATGACCCAGGGGTTGGAAGTAAACCTTCTCCAGCTTTAATCTTTGTACATGGAGGAGGATGGACTGTAGGAAGTATTGATGATTTTGACAGCTCGATTAGACGATTGGCAAACTCTTCAGGGTTATTAGTTGCTGCAATGGACTATAGATTGGCACCAGAAAATCCATTCCCTGCAGGGTTAAACGACGCAATTGCTACAGTAAAATGGATAAAAGAAAATGGTCAAAGCATAGGAATTGATCCTAACAGGATTGCCTTAGGTGGGGATTCTGCAGGTGCAAATCTGGCATTGGGTACTGCACTAGCTCTTAGTAACGAAGGTCGAGGAGATACACTCAGAGCATTATACCTTCTGTATGGCCTTTACACTCCAGATAAGAACACCGAGTCCATGCGACTATTTGGCAATGGCGAATATGGGATTACAAAAACGCAATTTCAATGGGTAATGAACCTGACTTTTCAAAAACCAGAGGATTGGAGTGATCCTTTAGCGTTTCCAGTACTTGATAACCTCACGGGTGATCTGCCGCCAGTGTATATTGCTGCCATGGGACTCGATCCCCTTCGAGACGACAGTATGTTACTTGCGGAAAAACTAAGATTGGCAGGTCAGGAACACTATCTAACGATATGGCCGGGCGTTGCACATGGAGCTCTATCTCTAGTTTCCATAACTCCCGAAGTAGAGCAATATATTGATGCTATGTCAACGTACCTAAGAGGGGTGTTGATGTCAGATCGTCAAGTACCTACTGAGAAAGAAGAAGAAGACAATACATTCATGGGGGCTAGGACAGAACACGTACAGGTAGGAGATATTAACATCGCCTACAAGCAATTTAGACAGGGCAAGCCTATTTTATTTATTTCTGGAACTAGTCAAACTAAAGATGTGTGGGAGCCTACATTACTATCAGAGCTGGCCGCAACTAACCATACGGTAATCATATTCGACAACCGTGGGATGGGAGAGACAACTGCTGGAACAAAGCCATTTTCAATTGAACAGTTTGCAAATGACACTGCAGGCTTGCTTGATGCTCTACAAATAGAAAGCGCGGATGTCTTTGGAGCTTCACTTGGTTCATTTATTGCCCAGGAGCTAGCTCTCAATTATCCTCAAAAAGTAGACAGGCTAGTACTTTCCGCGGGCTATTGTGGCGGTAATGAAACAGTATACCCGTCAGGACAAGCAGCAGAAACTCTAATGACACTTGCGTCGCCAGAAGTATTGCAAAATATGACAGCAGAACAGCAGGCTATGCTTTTGGCTCCAATAATGTTCTCCCAGGAATGGTTAGACCAACACCCAGAAATTATGAATACCGTTATCCAGCTTACGCCAGTTAGATCAGCTTCGCCTGAGATTATTCAGCAACAAGGATTGGCAGTTGCCACATGGAAAGGATCCTGTGACAGATTGGCAAACATAACCCAGCCAACTCTTCTGATTGTAGGAGACCAAGATCTTCTGGCACCTGTTGCTAATTCTGTGATGATGTCTCAGAGAATACCTAATTCGCAGCTTGTAATTATAGAGGGAACAGGGCATGGTGTAATGTGGCAAGTACCTAATGAATTCACTGCTCATATTCAGAATTTCCTTCAGACCACTGCAAAGTAGAAGTACTATCTTCTTACAGAGGCGCGAACTATTTTACGCCTTTTGTATAGCGAGATAAGAGGCCATTAGATTATGATCTACCGCTAATAACAAACATTGACAGGCATCGAAATATAGTCTTCTAGATAAGAACTGCCATTTGATCCTATGTAGTGCTTAGCTATTTAGTGGGCACAGCGATCCATTATGGGACTGGGCTCGTTATGATATAAGAAACTAGAAGAGCCGAGCCTGCTTCAATTTTGTTCTTTTAGATATTGACTAAAAATATCGGGGGCAATAACGAGAAAGTCTGTGAGTTCTTGTTCTATTTCAATTGTGACTCAACGACAACCAAAATGTGAGAAGTATGGTCCATTATGTCCAATAAATACAATTATCTGTCATGAGGCTACGAAGATAAATACATAGCACTACGAACTTTAACATTGTATTTTCTCACATACGGTAACAGTTAAGTTCTATATTGGTGCTCGTCAATCTCATGAATAGACATAGCGGGAGAAATTTTGACAACCATGAAGGCAAAACGATAGTTGCTATATCCATGGCAGGAATATTAGTTGCCGCAGCACTTCTTTCAGCACTATACCTAGTTGGCAGCTACCAGCAACCGG
>JBQGBZ010000209.1:0-16467 GCA_052038215.1 Nitrososphaera sp. | reverse complement strand
GTCCCAGTCGACAGCCACCATTGTTCCATGAACGCCTAGAGGGACCAATTCTTCTCCTCTTGTCTGGTAGGCAGATTTGACCTCTTCATTTTCTGCCGCCTCTACAGTCCTTCCAGGCCCCCATACAAAATGAAAATGCTCACCGTCTGAGTGTTGATGCTTGCCTATTGGCTGATGATTTTTTGGAAAGTCGGGATCTATTGGCATTACTTTCTCAAATCTGATAAAATTCGAGATTATATAAACTGTTTGCACTGGTTTGATAGAGCCTAGATCACAAAGGTTCTTTCTCAAACTGCACCTTTAGCTTGTGATTCAAAAGTTTAGCCTTTGCAAGTTTCATTCCTGCAGTTGCAACGGGCAAAGGAACAACATTTGCTATCTGTCCTGTTGCTGTTTTAACTGTTATGGTGAGCTGGTCGCCGTATCGCTCTATGCTAAAGTCATCTTTCTCGGTAAATGGTACCTGCACCGTCATATTGATTGCAGTTCCATCCTTTACAAACATGTATGGTTCGCCGTGATAGTATATCTTGGATGGGTCGTCAACACCAAAGAGCATTTCACCGTGCCTGCTCAGCATATCTATGCCACGAAGCTCAATATTATAGAGCTGCGCCTCTCTTACAGGTAAAGGGTAGAAATTAGCCTTTGCTTCCTCTACCTTTGACTTCTGGAAGTTTGCCCATCTAGCATAGTAGTCATCTGAAGAGTTGGCCATTATCTTGTTTATTATTGCCATATCTACATTAATACCATATAGGCTTGTCGACATGAGAACACGCTTGGCATTTTCGATGCTGAATGTGTCCGGGTTTGCAACCAATCTAACAGAGGTCCTATTATTGTCATTGATTATGTTAGAAAGTGTATCGAGTCTGTCAAGCAGATCCATTTCACTTTGTATAACATCTTTGGTGGGTGTCGGGAACTTGGTAAGTGGTTGGAAGACCTTGGCAAATCCACTAAAGAGTCCTGTAAGTCCTGTCAGCTTGCGGCCTATGCTGCTTACAAGCTTAGGAAAATACAGATACCGTAGCGCTTCACCGGAGGCAGGCATATCAAGCACAACCGCATCAAATGTTTTTGCACGATCTACTTCTTCTATCTTCAATAGCGAAAATAATTGAGTCATGCCAGGCAGCATAGCAATCTCATAGGCAAGCGTCTCATCTATGCCTTTAGATGAAAATAGGGTTGCTGTATAGGAGAGTATAGTGTTGTACTGTCGGCTCATTTCAACAACAGGATCTATTTGCAATGCGGTTAAGTTCGGCATTATCTGCTTTGGATCCTGGCCAACATCAGGCATCATAAAAGCATCACTGAGCGTATGTGCTGGATCTGCTGAGATCACAAGCGTCCGATGGTTATGCTCTGCTAACTTGATTGCAGTTGCGCAGGAAGTTACTGTCTTGCCAGTGCCACCCTTGCCAGTGTAGATAATTAGTCTCACAAAATAAAAAGTGCATATAAGCCAATAAAAGACTTTAGATACCCTTGATGAGGAAGTTCAACATAGTTTTTGCTGTATCGCACATAATAATAATAAGTCAAAGTCTATGAAAGTTCGTAGTATGAATGGTAAGGTTGTACATCTGCCTAGTGTCTAGATCCTATCTTATTCCACGATATTATTAATTGCAACTTTAGAATTGATGAACAATCTGGAGAAATTAGCTTTTTCAAGGAAACATTATAAATAGAAGATTAAGTTGAAGCATTAATAATAATAAAATGCCTTATATTGCAGTCGACGAGGACGTGTCTGTTTACGTTGAGGATATAGGTAGTGAAACCGGAGCGAAAGATGTTCTCAAACCTGTCTTATTCATTCACGGATGGCCCTTGAGTCACGAGATGTTTGAATATCAATACATGGCATTGCACAAGAACGGCTATCGTTGTATAGGTGTGGATCTTAGAGGTTTTGGGCGTTCAGATAAGCCTTGGACTGGCTATAACTATGATGTGTTTGCTGATGATATAAAACAAGTGATTTCCATGCTCAACTTACAGGGAATAACTTTAGTAGGATTTTCAATGGGAGGTGCAATAGTAATGCATTATGTAGCAAAGTATTTTTCAGAATTGGTTTCAAAGGTAGTGTTGATGGGTGCAGCTGCGCCCTGTTTTACCAAGAGAGATGACTATCCCTATGGACTTGAGAAATCAGCTTGCGACGATCTTATCATAAAATCAAACCAAGACCGGCCAAAGATGGTCTCTGATTTTGCCAAGATATTCTTTAAGAGTGAGAACTCACAGAGCAGCGAGATGTTCAATTGGCTATTTTCAATAAATATGCAAGTATCCCCCTTTGCGACCGTAAGATGCCTAGAAGAATTAAGGGATGCAGATCTTAGAAATGATATGCAGGTGATGAGTCAAAGAAACCTTCCAGTAGCAATATTTCATGGTACACATGACAAAATATGTCCATTTGACTTGGCAAAGGTAATGAATGAAGGAATCAAAGGCTCTAGACTAATTGAATTCCATGATAGTGGTCATGGTCTGAATATTGAAGAGAAGGACAAAATAAATGAAGAGCTAAGGAAGTTTATCGGGTAGTAGTGGAATGCTAGACGACATACTGAAATAATATCAATATACATATATCTGCAAATTAGCAGAACTTGGCACTTCTATAATTTCTTGTAACATTCTCTCGTCAACAGATGTAACTAAGATACTAAGACTCTACATGCGAGAAAGAAAAACGTCATCTGCAAATCTTGGAATGGCACATCATATAGTTGTGATATGACAAAATCTTGATGATGTTCTTTATAGTTCTAGAAGAGGGTGGGTACATGATAAATAAGCTAAGGAAAAAGAAAAAACATTAGCTGACATACGCCCGCTCTGCATGTTGAGTAATGTCGAGCCCAATGTCTTCTTCCTCTTCCCGTACTTTGATCCCTATCGTGGCATCTATTATCTTCATGATGACGATTGTACCGCCAAAGCCTAGAGCTGCTGCTACTGCGATGCCTAATGCTTGTATCGGTAGTTGCATCGGGTTTCCATATAGCAATCCATCTGGACCCGCAGGGTTGATAAGAGTGCTGGCAATAAGGCCTATTGCTAGTGCCCCCACAATGCCAGTTACGCCGTGGACAGAGCTGACGTCGAGTGCGTCATCAATCTTCAGATGCTCTTTTAGCAGAAGTATTGCATAGTATGAAGCAAATCCTAGCACAATGCCAAGAAGGAAAGAGTCCTGTGCGCTAATGAAACCAGAAGCAGGTGTAACACCTGCGAGCCCTGAAATCGCGCCATTGATAGCAGCTGTACTCGATGGCCTGCCGGCTCGCTTCCAAGAAAGTCCTATCCAAACTAGAGCGGAGGTGGCTGAGGCAATGTGCGTCACAAGCAAAGTGTTGGCAGCAAGCGATCCTGAAGCAAGGGCGCTGCCTGCATTAAACCCGTACCAACCAATCCAGAGTATTGTTGCACCGATAACAGCAAGTGGTATATTGTGAGGCACCATGATGTCAGGGCCGAAATTCTTCCTGCGGCCAAGCAATAGAGCAGCTGCAAGGGAGGCAAGACCTGCACTTGTGTGAATGACGATACCGCCAGCAAAGTCGTATACACCAAGCTCAGCTAGCCATCCTCTTCCCCATATCCAATGCGCAAGAGGATAGTAGATGAAAATGCTCCATGCCACAATGAAAACCACAAACGCATTCCACTTGACCCTTTCCGCAAAAGCACCTGTGATGAGAAGAGGGGTAATGACGGCAAACATCATCTGATAAGTGGCAAACGTTACGCCAGGGATTGTCGGCGCATAGTCAAGAGATTCGTTGATGGGAACATTGTTATAAAACAGCCAGTCCAAGCCACCAATAAACCCGCCTTGTGATGGGGAGAAAACAAGCGTGAATCCAATAACGAACCATAGAGTAGAGAGAATGGCAAGCCCCGAAAAGGTCTGCATTATTACGGACAGAGAATTTTTGCCTCGAATGAGACCAGCTTCAAAAAATCCGAGCGCAGGCGTCATTAACATGACAAGGCCTGTGGAGATCAACATCCAAGCAGTATCTCCAGTGTCTATCGCCATTTCCGCCTTCTAGTTGGTCGGCACATAATATAAAAACGCATCGGCAATTGAGGATATTAACTTGATTTTCAAAAATTCATGATATATTTTGCTACCCAATTGTAGATTTTAGGCTGTTTGCTATATGATCTACATCTGATTCTGTTACGTGCGGATGCACGGGCAATGACAACACATGATCAGCACACCATTCTGTCACTGACAGCTTTGTTTCCGATGTAGTGTTTGCATAGAAGGGCATCTTGTGCACTGGCGGACTATAATAGACAGTCGCCCCCACATTATTTTGCACAAGCTTGTTCTTTATTTCATCCCTCTTGTCCTGAACGGCTATGGTATAGAGATACCAATTAAACTTCTTATCCACCGTCTCCTCTGGTATCTTTACTTCGTATTCTTTTGATGAAGAGGCGGATAGCAGCTTGCTCAAAAGCTCCGCATTACGTCTCCTTATTTCTAGCATCTTGTCCAGTTTTTGCATTTGCACCTTAGCAACAGCGGCACTCATCTCAGGCAGTCGAAGGTTTAGACCAAGTATCCTTGTGTCATACCCTTCGACCATGCCGTGGTTCCTTATCATCTTAACCTTGTCTGCGAGCTCATCGCTATCAGTTGCAATTGCGCCGCCTTCGCCTGCTGTAAGTACCTTACTTGCATACATACTGAAGCAACCAAGCGTGCCAAAAGTGCCAGTCTGCTTGTTCTTGTAACTTGATCCTAGTGACTGGCAGGCATCCTCTACGACATCAAGCGAATGCTTGTCTGCAAGCTCGCCAATTTCGTCAATATTGCATGGATGACCATAGAGATGTACAGGTATTACTATCTTGGACTTTTTTGTGATCTTGGCTTTCATGTCAGAGGCATCCATAGTGTAGTCATCCTTTTTGATATCTACAAACATTGGCTTGCCACCTGCTGCTACAACGGCATTGGCAGTTGCCACAAACGTAAATGATGGAATTAGTACTTCATCGCCCTGTTTTATCCCCGCTGCAAGTAGAGCCGCATACAGTGCAGAGGTGCCTGAATTGACAGACACTACGTGTTTCATTTTCAGGTAGTTTTTCATCAAGGACTCAAAGTCACGTACTCGTTTGCCTCCGTCACGTGCGGCTGTAGTAAGCGCATTTTCTTCAAGGACGCTTGTTACCTCCCGCTTTTCTTCTTCTCCCATCAAGGGCTTGTTAATTGGAATCATATTCGACGATACTGTATTGGTGGTCAACACCTTATCGTATAGTATTTTTTGCTTATAATGGGTCCCATCGTGAAATAAAGGTCAGAAATGTTAAAGAACTACTGAGATTGTAAAAAAATTCCTGACAGTGGAAGAATATGCCATAGAAATTCCTAACCGTTCGAAACTCTAGAATGAAACCTGTGAAGAGAGATTTTTGTTCACAGTGTAATATTTCTCTGTGTGAGTTATATTGTGCGAGAGCTGATCTTTGACTAATGTCATCATCTATTCTGCTGTCTCATGATAATAATTAGTATCTAATTATACGATCTGAATAATAAAGGGCAGTATAATCTCAAGGTCATGGCAGAGAGGACTAAGCTCATCTGCAAGCCAAATAAATATAGTCTCCTAAGGGACAGAAACCTGCTTTTTCATTGTGATAATCTTGAATGCATCAATTACTTGCTAAAGCAAGGCTTTGAAAGTAAGATAGATCTCGTCTATATTGATCCACCCTTCCTCAGCGGCGAACGTTATTTACATCGCATTAAAAATGATAGCAATCTGGCCTTTGAAGATCTATTCAAAGAAAGTGATTACCTTGAAATGATGCAACAGCGTTTGAGTAGAATTCGTAACCTAATCTCTCCTTCTGGATCCATTTTCATTCATTTGGACTGGCATGCCATTCATTACATCAAGGTAATGATGGATCAAATCTTTGGCTCTGAAAATTTCAGAAATGAAATAATGGTAAAGCGAGGTCGTAGAAAGAACCTGCAGTATCAATTTAATTCAATAGATAGAATGCATGCTGCTCACGATACTATTTTGTGGTATTCCAAATTGGTCGATACTAAATTCCGGCCTCCACTTGCAGAGTATCGATCAAATGCTAAGTGGATGGGGTTTTGGAGCAACGTTGACAGGCCTACAATGCGCTATAACATCTTTGGCTCTAAACCTGCAAGGGGACAATGGAAATGGGCAAAAGAGAGAGCACTAAAAGCAATTGAAAATTATCGACTGTACGAGAGCGAATTCTCGAACATGGTGCTTGAAGAATATTGGCAAGCTACTGGCAAAAAACTAGAGTTTGTCAGAAAGTTACCCCACAGGAAATACCCCGAGTATTGGATCCCTCCAAAGACACACAGGATAATCGATAATGTTTGGTTTGATATTGAGGCTTACAACTATTCTACAGGTTACGGCACTGAAAAGCATACCCAGCTCTTGGAACGCATAATCGGTCAGTTTTCAAAACCTAATGATCTTATCGCTGACTTTTTCTGTGGTTCTGGGACTACACTTTCGGTTGCAGAAAAGCTTAGTCACCGCTGGATCGGATGTGATTCGTCGTTGACAGCAATAGCAGTTACTAGAAAGAGACTATCAAGTAATTTTATCACCGTCGATATACATTAATTAAACAGAAATACAACCGATATATCTGTGAAAGCTCAGTCCGCTAGCGACTATGAGGCCCTGCTCAAGAGGCTACAGGACAAAGTGGACACTACTGCCAAGAAAACAAGATCAAGGCTTGAGATTCCGACTCCTCAGATAATCTGGGTTGGCAAGAATACCATTTTCCGAAACTTCATGGATTTTCCGAAGGCACTACGGAGAGATCCTGAAAAATTCTTGTTCTATCTTAACAAAGAACTTGCTTCTGCTGGCTACATAGCTGGCGAGCGCGTAATATTTTTAGGTCATAAGACACCCTCCTCATTTCATGCGCTAATTGATCGCTACATCAAAGACTATGTTCAATGCCCAGTATGCGGAAGCCCAGACACCCACAATGAAAAGAGCAAACCAAAGGTCGCATTTTTGATCTGTGAGGCCTGTGGTGCCAAATCATCGATAAAAGGCCATTATGCCTAGATAAGTTCTATGATGCTTATTTTTATGATTGCGTGTGAAAGACACCCTTGCGAGCAGCTATTTTTATTCTAACTCATGTAAGTCAGTTCAAGCTACTTTGACACGTTCTCATTCAGCATAAGGGCCAATAGCGCAGCCCTTAGTTCCTTTCCATAAGCTGCCTGCTTGAAGTATATTGCATTTTTGGTATGATCAATTGACTGTGAAATTTCATCCACACGTGGCAAAGGGTGCATTACTGCAATGTCTGACTTGGACTTTGCCAGTGTGTTTTCATCTATTGTATAAGTCCCCTTGACCTTTTCATACTCTTGCACATCCGGGAATCGCTCACGTTGTATCCTTGTAACGTAAATAACATCAATCTCTGGCAACACATCATCCAACTTACTATGCTCCTTTATCTTGAGCCTGCCTTGTATTTCATAGAGCGATTCCTTTCTTATCCGCAATGTAGGTGGCGATACAAGATGCACCTCCACATTATAATTGGCAAGGCCATAGAGCAAGGAATAAACGGTTCTCCCATATTTCAGATCGCCCACTATGGCCAAGGACAGGCCATCGATCTTGCCCTTCTCTTTCAATATGGTATATAAGTCAAGCAGGGCCTGAGTTGGATGTTCTTCGCTTCCGCTCCCCGCATTTATGATAGGGTTTTCTGAGAGTTCGGCTGCATACCTACTAGAGCCATCAAGAGGATGGCGGAGTAAGATCACGTCTGAATATAGATCTATAACTCTTATTGTATCCGCAAGGCTCTCACCCTTTTCTACAGAAGACGACTTCAAATCAGAGATCCCGATAGAGCTTCCTCCAAGTGATGCCATTGCGGCTTCAAAACTCATTCTAGTTCTTGTGGACGGCTCATAGAAAATATAACCAAGAGTCCTTCCCTTGCCAAGCTCTCCTCGCTGATTATGCTTGAGCTGGCTTATGTTATCGGTAGCATCAAACACAAATTCCAAGTCGTACTTGGAAAAATCCTTTATCGAAACAATGTCTCTGTCGTAAAATGGATTTGACATAGTTATAGCTTACCACAATCAGGCTATAATAAACACTATGACCTTAGACATTCTCATTTTTAATACTCAGGTTGTTAAATGCCTTTCTTGATAGATGCCTTTCTTGACTGATCCATAAATCTCTCCAGTGCACTTTTTGCACTATCAAGTATACAATGTGTTCATGCCTTTCTTGATCTTTTTACGCTAACCCATATTTCCTATGACTGAGTTTTTGTAGAGTAATCCGGCTGCGACTATATAGATGCAATCTGGGTAAGATCAGTGGATTAAGACTATTGGATAATAGGATGATGATAATTTGTTGGTACTGATATATTGACAATAGACACGATAGCTACGAATCATGCAACCATGTCTGATGATTTCACCGGTATGGTGTATTTAGAAAATTACAGAAACTGAGGGGTTAAAAGTTATGTTTGGAGAAGATGATGATCCAAGAATTTCATTTGAAAGAACCGACCACTCATAAGCGCTAGGTTCATATCCTTTATTTTCCGAATTTTCACATACATATTGGCGATATATCGCTATACAGTATACAAGAGCCCCAATATCGGCATATTTGTCAAGGCAAATGATAGCATCATATTAGTACCATATGGTTTTGCCGAAACCAAGACAGAAAAGCTTGCTGACTACCTGCAGGTACACGAAGTTTACACTTCAATAGCAGGAACTCGGCTCCTTGGTCCGATGACGGTCATAAACAACAATGGTATGCTACTGCCCCCAATAGCAACGGATGAGGAAGTCCAGGTGCTGAAACAGTCAACCCACCTCAACGTTGAGAGGGTCAAAAGCAAGTTCACTGCTATAGGCAACCTAATTGTAACAAACGACAATGGTGCAATAGTATCACCGCTCATTAAAGGAGAAGCCGACCGTCAAGTACAAGATGTGCTTGGTGTCCCATGCAGCTCTATGACTGTAGGAGGCTTTGTTCAGACAGGATCAATGATCGTCGCCACTAATGGCGGAGCAGGTGTTCATCCCAAAGCCACTGAAGATGAGGTGAGGGAAATTTCAGAAATGTTGCAAGTGCCAGCAGAGCCAGTAACGGTGAATGGCGGCGTGCCCTTTCTCTCATCCGGCATAGTGGCAAACATGAAGTCCATAGTTGTAGGCAACCTTACAAGTGGGCCTGAGCTAATTATGCTGAGCAGGATCTTCAAAGCATGATTATTGAAATCCTTTGCATAGGTACCGAGCTTCTATCAGGAATAACACTCAACACCAACGCATACTCACTTTGCGGCGAGATTACAAATACTGGGGGTATTGTAAGAAGAGTAACAGTTGTATGCGATGATCTTAATGAAATTTCATCTGCAGTAAGAGAATCACTTGCAAGAAAGCCCAATATTCTCATAACAACAGGGGGACTTGGTGCGACATATGATGATATGACACTTGAAGGGCTGGCAGCAGCACTAGGCAGGGAAGTAGTGCTAGATCGCAGAGCCATCGAAATGCTCAAGAATAGCTATGAAAGGCGCAAGCTACACTATGAGCTAACAGAGTCCCGACTAAAGATGGCCACCATACCAGAAGGTTCAACTCCAATACAAAATCCAGTAGGAAATGCACCTGCAATCATGCAGCAGGTAGACGGTGTATCGATCTTTTGTTTGCCCGGCGTACCATCGGAGATGCAAGCAATATTTGAAGAGTATATCCTTCCGCAGATAAAGAAGAGCGTCGGCAAATTTGTTGCAGAGGAGCTCAACTATAATACAAGAGGCCTTACTGAGGCCATGATTGCTCCAGTGTTGATAAAAATTGTAAAGTCTTACCCCAAGAACCTGATCTATCTCAAGACGCATCCATGCGGCTATTACAGAAAAAAGACTCCTCAAATAAAGATTCAACTGATATCACGTGGTGAGAATGAAGAAGACGTGAAAAGCAGGCTTATCACAATCTCAAAAATTATTGAAAAAGAAATTGTAAAACGAGGCGGCATAATATACTGATATTTTTGATTGTGGGTGTAGTAGGAGGAGCTGCTAGCGCGTTGTATCTCAACTATAACTACCATCCCATACTGCTAAATGGTGCGATACATGGCGGAATTTTCGTTTCACCACTTGTCGCCATGCATTTTATTAAGAAATTGAATATGCGTAATGCTGGATCATATCTGGCTGGCGCTTTACCTGTGCATCTTGCAATACATTTTGCAATAATTGGCGATCTTGGTCAGTTGATAGGTGTGAGCCACAACTTACTGAATTTTCTGTCCCTGCCATGAACTACTACATCGAACAACAATGCCAGTTTTTTTGTCATCTTGCCTGTCTGGCCATCCCCTATAGTTCGATTATCAATCTCAACCACTGGCTTGACCTCCGCAGCTGTACCTGTCAGAAATACTTCAGCAGCAGTATAGAGCTCGTCTCGTGATATATTGCGTACTTCACATTCTATGCCATTTTCTTTGGCAATTGACAGGATGCTACTTCTTGTAATACCTTCAAGTGCCCCTGAGGAAATAGGTGGAGTGATAAGAACGTCGTTTTTTGTTATGAATATATTCTCAGCGCTTGCCTCAACTACTGTTCCAGATGAATTTAGCATTATCGCCTCATCAAAGCCCGCCTTGATAGCTTCTACCCGTGCAAGTACAGAATTGGCATAGTTGGCAGTTGCCTTGGCACGCATCGGCATTGCTCTATTATCGATCCTTATCCACGAGGACACTATCGCGCGCACACCCTTCTCCTCCCCGTCAGTCCTTTTCAGGTACTCGTCCCACTTCCAAGCGGCTATGGCTATAGAGACTTTGTTTGGTAGAGGGTTAACGCCCATTTTGCCATATCCGTAGTATGCAATTGGTCGGATATAACACTCTTCCATGTCATTTGCCTTGACAGTTTCAAGTACCGCTCTTTCCAGTTGCTGTTTGGTATATTCCAAGTCCATATAGTAAATCCTTGCACTGTCCATCAATCGCTGTATATGATCGCTTAATCGGAATATTGCACTGCCATCCACCGTCTTGTAGCAGCGTACACCTTCAAAGACACCTGTAGCATAATGCAGCCCATGAGTCAACACATGAATCTTAGCATTATCCCAATCGACTAGCGATCCATTCAGCCATATTTTCCCTTGTGTCATTTCAACCCATGATCTTTGTTCTTGTAGAATGTATCGCTCTGACTACATCAGCGACGTTTGTCCCCTTGTCCTCGACCACGATCAGAATCCTTGAAGTTTCCTCTTGTGCGTCAAGGTTTAATATGTTGAGATCATGTTCGCTTACTGTGCTGCTGGCAGTTGAGGCGATTTTAGGGACACGCCACATCTCATCACCGATGAGCGTAACTACCCCTCTACCATAGACTATCTCGGTCTTGGAGCAATAAGCTCGAATGTATCTCTCATGTCTTCTAACATAGTCAGCATCAAGGAACAGCAGGCGAGTGATCTCCGTATCATCAATCACATATGGGGACAACTTCACAAAATCGTGGTATTGCCTGTCAAATTGGAGCGATGCCACAAGATGTGAGGATGCTGTGCTCTCCATCCTCACCATTGCACAGTTTCTCTTGCCTGTCACTATTTTTATTGGATTAGTGTGGTCTAAAACTGGCGGCTTCTTCTTGATCATGGTAACGCCAACGTTTGGCTTTACCATCTCTGTTATAACAATAGGAATGTCAAGGTTATTGTCATCTATCTCTTTTATTGCAATGGGGTCTAGGATTTTCATGCCAAACATGCCTGCAAGCTTGGCCTCATTGTATGATAGATATTGTATGTGTTCAAGCTCCTCTTTCACTATTCTAGGATCGGCGCTTAAAACTGCACTATCCTTTTCAAAGTCGATCTTGACATCATAGTGGTCATGGAGTAGAATTGCAATATCAACAGCAGTCCTGTCTGAGCCTCCGCGCTCATATGTCGTTTCTAGACCATCTACAGTTCTTCCAATGAAACCGCCCATTGACACGACATCACTGTGATCTATAAGGTCGATTAGATGGCCGACATGCTGTTTTGACTCTTGTATCATAAAGTTGGCAGCTTCAAAATTGTCGTCAGTGGTTATTGGCCACTTTTCGATTAACACATGTGAGGACTTGATGCCGGTGCTCTGCATCACATAGTCCATCAAGTAGGACATTGTGACTTCGCCACTGTATGCAAGTGTTCTTGATCTTATCACATCAACAAAGCGTCTATTTTCCGCCGCCTGCTTAAGCGAAATTATCACCTGTCTGTAGAACTTATCAAGAGTATCAAGAAATTCATGGCGGCGTTGGTTATCTAAGTACTTGAAGGAGATTCTCTCATAAACCTCCCTTAGCACCTCAATCTCTACAGGAGTAGAAGAAGCATAACTTCTGCCCACATAAATCGCCATATCTGTCATAGAGATAATTTTGCCATTATATTCAATCAGAGGAGCCGAGAAAACAGTGACTACTTTAGAATCTTGCTGCTGCAACTGTTTTATCCTGTCAATGATTTGGGGGATCATAGCACCCTCTAATCCAAGGGCGCTACCACCAAACTTTGCAACTGTTATTGAAGTCATTTGCTCAGAATCTCTTAGCTAGCTGCGAATAATTCCCTATATTAAACATGGGAAATAGGAGAAAGCTCTTTTTTCAATTTATCAAGTAGAGAAAAGTGTCAAGGACTTGTTTTAATTTTTGGCATAACTATAACGTCAGAAAAAATGAGTGAAAAAATTAAAAAATCTCTTCGTCTTTTCTAATGCCTCCCAAACCTGTCTTTATGCTTTCTGCGCATTCAAGGCATGCGCTACTAGAGAATGGGAAATCCTTTGTACACTTTTTGCACACAGGTCTTTTGCATTCAGAGCATTTCATTGAGGCTGTCCTTGTACTGCAAATATAGCATAGAGTCATTATACGATATAATAATATCATAGGTGCCGTAAAAGGTTTTTTGACTATGTCATCTTCTTCATCAATTGGCGATTTTCAATAAATACTCATAAATTTTGAATATTTTATGCGCTTTATGAAACTAATAATTATATTTCTTTTTGATTGGCTAGGACAGATCTCCTATTGACCTAGGTATTGTCAGTTCGACTGATTTTCCATTTTATGATAATAATCTTTGTGTAAAGGAAATGTCGAGAGAAAAGAGCAAAAGATAGTGCCAAAGCATACACTGATCTTTTTATATCATTGAAAGTGTTGTTCTTTTCTTTCCGATATCGTTAAATCTGCTCTCACCATTGTCTTCATTTTAGATGAAGCGTGTAGTGCAGGCACCATATGGACATATCTTCGCTTGCACCAGCAAGAGTGAGCAAGAATGTTTCGACAGGATGCTCTTTGCAACAAACCGCGTTTATGGTGAAAACGTTTTGAAAGTAAAAAAAGATGACTTTCTTTTTCTGCTCAACGTGGACACAGATACGCTCTATGGCACTTTCCTTGCAACATCCGATGGTGCAAAGAACATAGTACCTGAAGCTTGGAGAGGTAGATACCCTTACCAGGTGAGAATATCTCGCAATGGGGAGGTTCACTCGCTTTCAGGTGCAAAAAAAGTCCTGTCTCGCAATGGGATCTCTTGGCATGGCGTGCTTAATAACGAATTGTCACAATCGCTTTCGCAGTATCTCATTAATCCCAATGGCGGCGGCTTGAAGGTTCCCCTAAAAGATACAGAGATCAATAATAAAAATAATAATAATAATAATCTGCGGCTTGAAACGACTACACTATGGGACTACCCACGTCAGAATTATGGGAAATTGCAAAAGGGAAACAACAGGTACGCTGGGGTGACACCCGCCTTTGTAATATATAATATGATCAAGCGATACACAGAACAGGGCGACCTTGTGCTTGATCCAATGGCAGGGAGTGGTACCACCGTCGATGTATGCAAGGAAGAGAGGCGCAGATGTATAGCATACGACATTTCGCCTACTAGGCCCGATATAGCTCAAAATGATGCTCGCGAGATACCACTTGCAGATTCAAGTGTCGAAATGATATTCATCGATTCACCGTATGGTGATAACATTAACTACAATGACCATCCTGGAAATATAGGGCATATCTCTGCAGAGACTGATGAGTTCTATAAAGAACTTGACAAAGTTATGGCCGAATGCTATCGAGTGCTCAAACCCGGTAAGGTACTGGGCTGGTTAATAGGAGATCAGTGGGTGAAAAAAAAATTTACGCCTGTGGGCTTTCGAGTGTATGAAGACCTTTGCAAGTATTTTGACACAGTAGACATTATATGTGTAACAAGAAGGAGCCAAACGTCCAATACTACAATATGGCACAGTCGCGCACTCCGGTTCAACTTTTATCTACGCGGATTTAAGTATCTTTTTATAATGAGAAAAAAAATAGTTGACGAGATACCTGCAAAAAGAAAGGTCAATTGGAGACAGTATTCCAGAGCCTAGATGGCTTCTCGAGCGGTATTATTAATTATTTATTTATCAATTATTGTCTGGACCTACTGTGTCGTAAGAATCATAAATCAATAAAATAAAAAAGGAGAAGGTGTTGTTGTTTTTACTGTTGCTGTAGTACTGGTTGTCCCTGAAAAGTCAGTGATTGTAGTGTTTGCATGTTATGTTGGACTACTGGGTCAGGCAGGGGCACGTATGATAGTTCACTTGCAAATTGCTGTCCGTCAGTGATCGCCCATTCTACAAAGTCAACTAATGCTCTTGCTCTTTCCATGTTGTCAATATTGGTACTCAGATCCTGATATAACAACAGGTATGTGAAGCTCGCAATAGGATACGAATTTGCTCCAGGAGCATTAAGAAGACTCACTTCACTCCATGATTCGCCACCTGCTGGGAGATTGATTGAAGTCATATTTTGAGTGCCTGTTGCATTAGTAGTGGTTCCAGTTGCATTAGTAGAGGTAGTAGTACTATTTGTGCTTGCGCCGCCACCTAGAACTGCAGCTGCTACAGCTGCTTGCGTCGAATCCAATGATGGTTCTACAAAGTTTCCTTCAGCATTTTGTATGGATGCATGAGGTGTATCCGTAGTCAATGCATATGCAAGCTCGACATAGCCTATTGAGTTTGGAGTACTCGAAATAGTAGAAGCAACACCTTCGTTACCTGGTGCTCCTAATCCCGTAGGCCATTCTACCGAAGTGCCTGAGCCAACTGTATCGCTCCATTCTGGACTGACGGCTGAAAGGTAACTTGTCCAGACAAATGTGGTGCCAGATCCATCAGATCGGTGCACAACTACGATAGGTTCTGAGGGTAGTGTCAGATCTGGGTTCAACTCCTGTATTCTTGGATCGTTCCATGTTGTTACCGTGCCTCTGAAGATGTCTGCTAGAATGGGGCCTGTTAGCCTCAATCCGCTTTCTGTGACTCCGTTTATGTTATATGCTGCTACTACTGAGCCTATCGTTTCTGGTATGTGTACTGCTGGACCTGGGAGGTTTTGTGTATCATTTTGATCTAATGGGGCATCGGTTGCACCAAAGTCTACTGTCCTTTCAGTAAATTGCCTGATTCCCCCACCACTTCCAATAGATTGATAGTTTATGTTCACGTTAGGATTTACATTCTGATATTCAACACGCCATGTGTCAATTAATGGAAAAGGAAAGCTCGCTCCTGCACCATTAATAGCAATTTGGCCTTGCTGTTGTTGCGATAGTTCGGCTGGAGGCTGGACCTGAGCAAATGTGCTTGTGCTAAATGGCACAAGCAAGATGGCTGCAAGAACAGCTGCAGTTACATACATCAGGTTTGTGTTCATATTTTACACCAGAGACCATTCTATAAATTGGTTAAACACAAGATCTCAATAGTTCGACAGATTGTATGTGGTACACATCTTAACACAATAGAATCTACAACAAAAAGAATGTAGCTATACCTATTGCAAAACAGTAGAATGCAAATATATAGAATTTTCCACCCACTACCGTCCTAATCAGTAAACGTATAGACAGGTAACCAACAATCGCAGAAGTTATTGCACCTATTACATAGGATTCTGTGCCTATAGGAGGATTGTTCTCTGTAGCCTCTTGAGTGCCTGGTGCCCAAACTGCGTCGATAACTACTGCCCCTATAATTGCAGGTATGGAAAGCAAAAAGGAATACCTCACCAGCTGTTCTCTTTCTACCCCTGCAAACATCCCTGTGGCTATAGTAGCACCGCTTCTCGATATGCTTGAAAATATAGAGATTCCTTGTCCTATGCCGATTAATACTGCATCAAGAGGCCCTAATTTTTTGTGGCCGACCTTCAACACGGCGGTTATCAAGAGTAACACTCCTGTAA
>JBQGBZ010000208.1:0-2025 GCA_052038215.1 Nitrososphaera sp. | reverse complement strand
CTTTTTGCACCTGATGAATCATGGTCTTATACATTTTACACGCCGGGGACTTATACCTACTATTGCGTAATCCATCCTTGGATGGAGGCTGTAATAACAGTAAACTTAATTGCAGCTGAAGACATTCCTACTTATCCTGTTGATGATTCTGGCAACAGATACGAGAAATGGCCAGCTCACACGTATTCAAATGATGGCAAGTATGATATTGACATGAAGTGGGATGTCCCTATTGTGACAGGCAAGACTGCCACCTTGTTTATTGACTTTTTTGACGCCAGAACAAATGAGCGGCCGCAGCTGATGCCTTACGAATTTATTATAACGCAGGATGGCAAAGAGCTTGACAGGACTTATGCTCTGACTGATATTGGCGCTGGTGTCTACAAATACGAGTTTTCAAAGCCAGTACCTATAACCATGAGTGTAGAAGATGTAGGCGACAACTCAGAATCATGGAGTGAGTTCACCACTATCGTTTGTCCTAACCCTGAATCTCCTTCTGATTACGGACAAAATGCAGAAGTTACAAAAGTTTCAGGAGGAACGCAACCAGCATCTAGATTGATAAATCCTCTAACATTGGTTACATTTACGTATGCAGTGATATTTGGTATACCTGCCGCGGTTGGTGTTGTCATCTTTCTGTTCAAGAAAGGGAAGATCTAGACCCCTGCAATACACCACTCAGAGTCGGCTTTTGACGGAAATGCCCATGTGTATTCCATATATCAGGGCTGGTGGCGACGTTACTGAAGACTCGACGCTAGAAGCGTTAGCAGCAAAAGAACATGCTAAACGGCAGCGAATGCTTTGATGGGTAGTCAGAAGAAAATCGACTTGCGCTCACAGCCTCAGCCCTCTTCTCCTTCTATCTTTTGTGTTCCTAGGATTTGCCCTGAGCCTATATCCGCAGCATGGACACCATAGTCCATCCCACTTGATAAATAGCCCACACATCGCACACCTTTTCTGTCCTATACTATAACGACCACCGAGACTCGATGGCGGCTTTGGAGCCTTATGTCGTTCGCATATACCCTTACATGTCAACCATACATCACAACCTAATAACTAGACAAACAAACTAACTAACAGCAAAACAACAATATATTTTGGTGTAAGCTTACCAATGAAAAATACTATTTAATGCTTAAAAATGAAGCCAGCACATTCCTGTGTTTTTCCCGCTCAAACGGCTCCTAGTTTGAAAAGACCAAAAAACGTGGATCAATGCCATGATGACAAGAGGTATGGGTAGCGTGACTATGAATGGATCACATATGATCACGATTGCGGTGATTATGACCCTGCTCCTCTATTTTCCTCTACTGCTTTTTCTTGTATTGCAGGTGCCGGTCCAGACTCTACTATTATCTCCTTATCTATGATATTCTTGGTAGGTATCACAATTGTCCTGCCTTGGTCATCTTTTAATATTACACTAAATGAGCCTGCTTCCTGTACAGTACCTGTTGTTGTACCACCACCTATCGTTACTCTTTGTCTGGCCTTTAATGCGGGCTGTATCTGCGTGGATCCTCTGATCATTGCTGGAAACGCCTCTCTTAACCCGTATGCCAATCCTACCCCGACACCTATAGCTACTGCAGCTGCCATACCCCATATCAGTGCAGAGATTACAGAATTTATTATTTCAGAGCCTTCGCTTGCATCAAACTGGATGTATGCACGCCTAATAGAACCATCATTGATATCTTGCGGGATTACATCCTCATCAGAAACATCCCAAGATGTTATTATTACACCGTTTATCAGTATTGTTCCATGCACTATTATCCTGTTTTCACCAGTAATCTTTAGGTATTGCAAACCATCCTGATTTGAATTCATTTCAAATGTGATACCATCAGCTACCTGCGGGATACTGCAATGTGATGGTTCTAACTCCGACATATGATACTTCTGCCCTATCTTGGTTAGGAACTAAAACGCTGATAGGTCTGCGGCAAATCCTACATGAGGAATAATAAGAAGTGTTAAAACGAGGATTCCAATGGCGAT
>JBQGBZ010000207.1:0-1048 GCA_052038215.1 Nitrososphaera sp. | reverse complement strand
CGGGAATTGGAATTATGCCCTTGTTAATTTCGACTCGGTTGGTCTGGTATGGCTCGATAAAGCTGCGCATAGAACCCTTTTTACTATACCTGTCCTTCAGCAGCCCTTCTTCAAATGGGACCCCAAGCTCCTGTGCATAGCCTAGGGCTGCCGGTCTGGCTGAGTCTGGCACTGGGACTACAACGTCAGCACCCGCCACCGGAAATTTTTTTGCAAGGAACTGCCCAATTCTCTTCCTTGCAGAGTATATGTTAATCCCTTCCATTACGCTTGAGGGGTGTGCAAAGTATGTGTATTCAAAGGCACAGTGAGCATGGTGCTTTTCCTTGGCAAATTGCTGTGAAGTCACACCGCTCATGTTTATCTTCAATAATTCCCCGGGCTCGACATCGCGTATCAGTTGCGCCCCAACTGCTCCAAGCGCACACGATTCTGAAGCCACTATGTAGGTATTAGTTTCTCTATGGTAACCAAGAACAAGTGGACGGAAGCCGAGCGGATCACGCGCAGCATATACAGAACCGTCGTCTGTCAGAAAGGTAAAGCAAAAAGAACCAACCATCTCTCTTTTCAAAATATGTATTGCCTCTGCCATGTCACCCTTTTCGTCTAAGTGCATAACAAGGCGCTGAGCAGCAACCAAAGTGTCACTCATTGTTTGAGGAGTAAAACTGCAACCACCAACAACGCCTGACAACTCCTCTACATTGGCAATTGTGCCATTATGTGCTACACAAAGGTCCTTTACCTTAAGAGGCTGGGCATTTTCAAGCGTACTCTTGCCAAATGTTGAATAGCGAACATGTCCAATAGCACTATTTGATTTATATCTTTTGATGATCCTCTGAAAGTCTGAAGCTGCCGAAGAGACAAGCCCGAGCCGCCTGAATGGGGGTTTGTTAGGAATTGCGATACCCCACGCCTCCTGTCCACGGTGTTGCAGCGCTCGTAATGAGTCAATGGCAAAAGGTATGACATTACGCTCATCACGAGAAAATATCCCAATTACGCCACAATTCTCATGAACCATCATTGCCACCCCACAACA
>JBQGBZ010000206.1:0-3215 GCA_052038215.1 Nitrososphaera sp. | reverse complement strand
ACCTTGATGTAAAGTTTACCGACCTTGCACTTGGAACTGATATCCGTGTACCAACGCTTGAAGGGTCAGAGAAAATAAAGATTCCCCAAGGCACTCCAGCTAATGCTATCTTTCAAGTAAAGGGAAAGGGACTTCCACGCTACGGCAGCGCTGGGAGAGGTGATCTTAACGTGAGAATAAATGTCAAGGTTCCAGCCAATCTTACAACCAGGCAGAAAGCGCTTCTCAAAATGCTTCATGAGGAACTAGATAGCCAGTAGCCAAAGAAATACTTTAAAATATCAATTCCTCATATGTTTTTACACATATGTCATCACCTTTTGATGAATGGTTTGGTAGGAGAAGGCGTTTTGGATCTTGGTTCCCTGATGTCGATGAAATGATGCGGGATGTTGAAAAGATGATGCAGGAGGCTTTCAAGAATGTCGAGCAACAGGTTCCAAAGAATTTGATAAGGGAGCGGAAGCTAGATGATGGCTCTATCGTTCGTGAGATGGGCCCTATCGTGTACGGATATTCTGTCAAAGTCGGTCCAGATGGCAAGCCAGTGGTGAGTAAGTTTGGCACCATCGACGCCTTTCCAAACATTCTTGGCGGCAACCTTACGGTCAAGGAAGAGCGCGAACCCTTGGTAGACGTCATAAAAGGGCCCGATGAACTCCGTGTCGTTGCCGAAGTGCCCGGTGTTAATAAAGAAGATTTACGAGTAAGGGCAAATGAAAATTCCTTGACTATTGAATCAGTTACGGGACAACCTCGTTATCACAAAACAGTTGATCTGCCGGAAACAGTAGATGCGACTACAGCTAGATCCAATTACAAGAATGGCATACTTGAAGTGTCCTTTAAGCTCAAGAGCAAGAGCGGCGGTGGCGTGCCAATAAACATCGAATAAGAAGAAGAAGAACAATAATATTTATTCTAGTGAGGCAAAAATAGCACACGAACTTAGGCGGGCGGGGGTCGCCAAGCCCGGTCAACGGCGTGAGATCATCATCTACATTTTGATGATGACGTGATGCTCAGATGTTGTAATTGACTGGGAAACCTCATCCCTTAGGGGTTCGTGGGTTCAAATCCCACCCCCCGCACTGTTTTTATTACATTATTTTATTTCCAGAATGAATCAACAACATGCTGTTTATTTCGTACTCAAAAGCCTTTTTCGGGAATAAAATAACGATAACGATAACAAATTGAAACCATCCTACATTGAAGTGAAGATGTCATAGAGGACTTTTATACTGGAAAAAGGACGACACCTCTTGAAAATAAGAATATATGATAATAACGCTCAGCGATGACATTCATGCAGTTTCTGCAATACTGATTGAAACCTTTGAGATGCCTGCATTTAAGAGAAACTACGACCAAGCCTTTGGTAAAATAGCCCAGATCCTATACCGCTACGGTATTGACGAAAATGCGCGCAACCTGCGCTTCCGTTTTATTTTATGCATGCAGGAGTTCTTTGAGGGCATCCCGCAGGATCAATGGCAGGTTAAAGATCCTGCATTTGTCAAGCAATCTGAGGATTTTGCGATATCTAAATTCCGTGATTGGATAATTGAGCAAGTTATCTAGTTTTGTTCTTGGCAACCCATTGCTCATACATCTTCATCAATTCGTCTATGTCGTTGCCATTCTCTGAATATACTATAATGACTCCGAACCTGCCCTTGCCATCGTGACCTCTTGCATAATATCCCCAAAAAGTGTCCGGCAGTCGCTCAAAGTTGGACCTGTTATTTGCGACTCCCATTAGGTTCTTAGCAATCGCATCTACCACCTTTATTGAATCTTCAGCTTCTATCATCAAGATCCTATGGGCTTAAATGATAATTTAATAATCCTCGAAGAACTTCAAGCATTTTGTTTGAATTTGCCAGCTGTGACGATAAATTAAGATGGATGTATGACTACGACGACACTCTTTCAATCATTTCAAAGGCCTTGTTCATAGATGGAGGTTCACCATTTGGATCTCTTATATATAGTGAGGCACAACAATTGGCGAATAGCAATCGCTCCTGCGGATGCAGACCTGCAAGATAACCGATAATATCAGCCGCATCCCAAGTGTCTCCTGCACCCGTAAGTCTCTTTGCATCTACCTTTATTGCGTGTGCAAATGCACTTTCTTTACCATTTGACCATGCTGCGCCTACCTTTGTATGAAGGTCAGTGCTTATGCCCACACCTTCGGAAATTCTCTTGGCCGCTTGCTTGACTTCTTCAACACTGTAAACACATCCTAGTAATTGTCCAAAGCCAAGCGCATCTGCAAGTGAGTTGCACTCATTTTCATTTATGCTGAGGCAGTCAGTCACGCCTGAAAGCTTGGCAAGTGAGTCGCGAAAGTCATGCTTTCTCGTCTCAATGTCAGCAGGGTCAAGAAAATGAAAAGCGCTAGGGGAATTCTTGAAAGAAAATTCTGCCAGCTCAGTTCCGTTGATGTTAGTCGCCCAGTTGACTACCATCACACCGTCAGCATTCTTTAGTATTGTCCTATCTGCTTCTGAGCTTATCCTCTCAGAACCGAAACTTTCATTGTCCCCAACGTCGCTCACCATTACGTTTACACGTGTGTCTTCATGAGGGAATTCAAAACATGTAGTGAGACCTGCTCTTCCATTAGCTATTCTGAGTGTAACCTTGTCACCAAATTGTGAAAATGATTGCCTTATAATGATTGAGCCCAGCTCGTCAGCAACCGTAAAGAGTGATACTTTGGCGCCCAGCTTTGCAAGGGAGTATGCTATGTTAACAGCATTTCCTCCCTTAACATCTGCTGTCGGGATGCCTCTGATGCTTCCGCCTCCAACCTTTGCCTTTTCGGATAGTGCACCAAAAAGATTCTCCTTTGACTCAAGCCGGATTATGCGGTCAACGAAAAAGTCGTGCATTACTACTATAGAGCCTATGGTGCTCAGATGTCTCAACTTTTCAATTATTTCCATAGATGCTCAAGATGGTAGGTAGGGTGTATATGATATTTTGTTGGCAAAGCAAAATAGGGCAACTCGAAGGCTTGCTTAGCTTAGGTTATTGGATTCTATTAGCACTTCTACATTTGTTGCAATTGCTTTTGTTTCTCATCGAATTTCGCACGAAAGCGGGGAACATTTATCATGAATCTTTCATGCATTCCCTCGCCTATCTTCTCAAGCTTGTCTCGTGCCTCTGTCTTGAACATTACGCGCCTGCCATCTATC
>JBQGBZ010000205.1:0-2573 GCA_052038215.1 Nitrososphaera sp. | reverse complement strand
CGGACTAAACTACCGGCCCACACTGAATTAGCCAAGATTTTTTTGATAATTTAAGTGTTCAATAAGAATGAGTTTCAACCTTATGTTGCCGCAGGTGTTTCCATGCGCCAAACTTTTTTGCACACTTCTCACAGGAATATTGCATACGGCGACTGCTGCTGTATGTGGAGTCCTCTTCTAGTATGTTGTAACGTACTAACCTCTTCGCTATCCTTACCAAACGGGCAACAGCAACAAGTTGTCTGCGGTTCTATATAATGATATTTGACTTATGGTTCAAAAATTAGTCGAGGCCTTGTAGCAGGCCGTCAGCCTTCATCTTTTCTGCATGGGCAGAAATATAGCGCCATATGATGTCAGCCCTATCAGATTGGAAGTCCCATGGCGCAACCAAAACTAAATCTGCGTCCCTTATCCACATTCTGCGCTTTATCTTGCCACGGATTCTACATGTTCTTACCTTACCATCAGTGCATTTCACGATAATGTTATCGCCGCCGACAAGCTTGATCACGCGACCTAGTAACTCGCCCTGTTGCGGCATGACCATTTCCTTTAGCTCTGATTCAGAAAGTACCTTCTTCTTGCCTATTTTAGATCTAGAATGTTGTGAAGTGTTAGGGTTAAAAGTGTACCGGTGTTTATACACAATTAAATAACGCTACCAATTTTGAAAAAATAACCGGGCCGTTAGCTCAGCTTGGAGGAGCGTTCGACTGATAATCGAAAGGCCGAGGGTTCAAATCCCTTACGGCCCACTACTATATTGTTTTCTGCTTTATGCTGGCCTACAAAATTGGCGTTTAAAACCTCTCTAGAAGCTCCAGTAATAAACCGCTTGCTATCTATCTAAGCATGTTATAGAGAGTTGTCGTCGGCCTGAGGCAGAAGAAGCATAATAATAATAATAATGACTCTGTTCAATCTCAGGGACATAACAGCACCTCCCTTTCTTGTTGAACACTTTTCTTGCAATAGCCTTCACACCCCTTCATATCACTAACACGTTCTCACTTTGACAGCGCCTTGGCCGCCGCCGCGGTTCCTTGAAAGCGTTAGGTTACCTGTGCTAGACGATGCACCAGATTGAGTCTTATCTGATGCCATACCCTTACTGGGATATGAGCCGTTATGATAGGGTAGGTGTGGCATATTTAAACACCCCTAAAGCTGAACAGCTTAATCCCTATTGGGGGAATCTTCTAAAGAGTTTCCTATAAACTGATTTTATATGTATTTTTTTCCACAAAGCGTATTTATGAAACTGAAATCACCCAATATGGTGATTTATTATGTATATAACCATAAAATCAATATCAACAATTCTGGCAGCATTCGTGTTATTGTTTGTGCCAGCTACAACAACCAATCCTGCATATGCAGCAGGAGCAGCAGGAACACTAGACTCTAATGGCTTAATGAGAATAGATGCACTTGGTTCAAATTCTCCATTTGGAGATGATATGGACATATCTTATGACAGCGAATACTACATTGGAGACGCGCGCAAGAACTTCAGGAGTGACGGCAGCATGAGAATAGATTGGGAAGGCAAACCCTCATCAATGGCTGATACTGATGGAGTATTTCTTGCAGGCTACTTCAATATTGACTTAGGCGGCGAGCGCACAAGTGGTAATGATTGTTCTGCAAATCCAACTGAAGAGATAAGCATGAAAATGAATGGCGGTCCACACAGCTCTAGTGATGCTGAATGGGCTGATACTATGGATAGCGGTACAATCTCATTCAACGGTGACAGGTCAAGATTTAGAACAGAAGAGACACACCCAGACTATAGCGGTTCATATTCAGGTAGAAGTCTACCGGGTGGCTGGCCAATTCAATCTTCAACATTATGTAGCGTGCCCGGTGGCTGGGTAGGTGCTGCAACAGCAAAGATAAACGTAGATACAAATGATGATGGAACAGCAAATGCAGTACGCATTATGCATTGGGTAGATGAATCAGGACTTAACACGAATGGCACACCCAAGAACAATTGGGAATTGGTATACTACCAACAGTTTGCAGTCCCTAATGGCATGGATGTAAAATCAATGCTACAACCTTATGTATGCACAATCAATGAGTGTGATGAACACCAAGAGACCATAAGGATAGACGAGCAATCATTAAGCAGATGGCAATCAACTACAAATCCACCTTACAAGTTCGTTACATACAAAGAAATAGTGGTTGAGGGTGTGGTTGCAGAAGAACCAGACCCAGAACCAACACCCGACCCAGACCCAGAGCCAGAGCCAGAACCAACACCATCAACATTCAGTACCATCAACTTTGCAAATGTCAGAGAAGGGCAAACACTGTCAGATGATTACGAAGTAGTTGTGTCTGCATCCCCTACAAACACTGTATCAAACATCAAGCTATATGTTGACTCGACACTTATCAACACAGAGAACACCACACCATATGAGTTCGATATAGATACAGCGGACTTTAGTGACGGGAACCACGTTCTTAAAGCAGTAGCCACAGCCACTACCTCTGCTGGAGGAGGCACCGTGACAAAAACAATCCCAGTAGTGTTTAATAACTAAGGGGAAGAG
>JBQGBZ010000204.1:0-1468 GCA_052038215.1 Nitrososphaera sp. | reverse complement strand
AACGCGTGAGGGATTTGGCTAAATTTATTCGAATGCAAAAACTGGAAATTAATCCGAGAATAATGATGACGTGAGTGCTTGCAGACTGTTCTGATTCTATTTTCAGCATGTGGAGAAAAACCTGGAAAAGTATCAAGATGATGAATAGCAATAGAGGTACTTTTAATGTAGTCTATACTAAATCATGTAGCAGCAGACATGGAAGACAAATTAGCAAATAAAGAACAGACTCCAATTGAAGAGTCGACGACAAGTGTTGCTAACCTTGTAGTCAAATGTCTCGAAAGTGAAGGCGTCAAATCTGTATTTGGAATCCCCGGCGAAGAAAACATCCATTTTATAGATGCACTAAATAGTTCATCAATTCGGTTCATATTAGTTCATCACGAACAAGCTGCGTCATTTATGGCGGAAATGTACGGCCGCGTTTCTGGCAAAGCTGGAGTGTGTAGCGCAACACTAGGACCTGGAGCCATTAACTTGTTACTTGGAACCGCTGATGCACATACAGACAGTGTCCCATTGGTTGCGATAAGCGCCCAAGTAGGCCTCAACCGCCAGTACAAGGAAACGCACCAATTTGTAGATCTTGTTAGCATGTTCGGGCCCGTAACGAAGTGGGCAGCAGAAATAAAAATTTCCAGCGCTGTGCCGGAGATGATAAGAAAGGCGTTCAAGGTTGCACAGACAGAACGTCCTGGCTCTTGCTACCTTGGTATTCCACAAGATCTTGAAGGAATGCTAGTATCACAAAGTCTTCAGCCATTGCTACGCTCGCAAGTGTATGATAGTGCTCCCTCTCCATCACAGGTCTCTCGGGCAGCAAAGGTATTGGACAATGCAAAGTCTCCTATTATACTTGCAGGTCATGGCGCTGCGCGCGCTGATGCTCAGGATGCACTAATTCGGTTCTCAGAATGTCTTCACATTCCAGCGACGACCACTTTCATGGGAAAGGGGGTATTTCCAGACAAGCACCCATATGCATTAGGCACTGTCGGCTTTATGCGGCGTGATTATGTCAACTTTGGATTCGATATGGCAGATGTACTCGTTTGTGTTGGTTATGACCTACAGGAGTTTGACCCAATACGCATAAACCCGAAAGGGGATAAGAAGATCATCCATATTTCCCGATATCCTGCGGAAGTTGACGCACACTATCCTGTTGCAGTTGGCATTGAGAGTGACCTAAAAATGGCACTTGATGAGCTTGCAAAAGCCGTGAGATCCAGACCCAAAGAAGGACTGAATGCGGAAAACTGCAAGATTATGGATCTCCTTAGAGGAGAGCTTGAGGATGGAGCCAGAGATAGTTCATTTCCTGTTAAACCACAGCGAATAGTCTCAGATACTCGTCATGCGCTTGGAGAGTCGGATATTGTATTGGTTGATACAGGCGCAATAAAGATGTGGATGGCGCGGCTCTATCCCACCTACAAACCCAATACCTGTCTGATTTCAAACG
>JBQGBZ010000203.1:0-1325 GCA_052038215.1 Nitrososphaera sp. | reverse complement strand
CTTACCACGAAGCAAAAGGACATAGCCTTGAAACCTTTTGCTCAAAATGTGGGCAAACAACTCCCCATGTGTGCGAATGGTGCGGGGCATGCTACGCCTGCCACAAGGGCACAAAGGCAGAAAAGAGCTACTAGATTTTTTACTTACGTCATTCTTCTTATGCTATAATATCATCCAAATTTAGTGCAGGAGTTTGTCTTATATATAAATTACAAAAATATCATGTATACAATTCTGAGGAAATAACATAGATCCAAATTGGTTTCAGGCATCCGTATCGTTTGTATCAGTTGCGAGTATTTTGCCAGCTACTTTAGAATATCAATAATTGATGGCATCCCAACCAGAAAACCATCATCTTATAGTGCTTCAAGCCTCTTGGTCTTATCCTGACGCGGAGAACTTTCAAGAGAATTCTATGTATTAATGGTTCTGACTTGACACGGTATACGAACACAGACAGACTCTCGATGGACCACTCATGGACTTCCTCTAGCCTGACCGCCTATTTTGCATATAGTAGGGGGATCTCGCAGCACATGAGGGTATCCTCTATTACACATGTCGATACTACTTCTTCCTCACTTCCCGGTTAGCTACATGATAGCATATGCTGCAGAGCCTTCTGCGAGCCAGCCAATCCAGCTACTCGGATTCTTGTATGGACATTTTGCAGACCAGAATTCTCTTAGCAGCATCTAGGAATAAGGCATTTAAGATTGCATTGTATGGCATTTAGTCAAGATATATGATGGCCTAAAGCCTTAGACTCTAGAGATCAGTGAGCATAATTGGCGATCGAATGGGATTACCTGATTGCAGAGATGACATTGCTTGCAGCAATAATCTATGGTGCAATATATGTTGAAAACTGGATTGAGAGGAGAAGAGTGCCCAGCAGGTCATCAAGTTTGTAACGAACGACTTAAAGAAAAAGCTAAGCTTCATAGAAGAAGACTCTATGCAATACAAAGATTACAAGCCGTTTTTCACGGACATGTGGGATGCCATCATACTAGGGGGCAAGCAGTCATTGCTGCCATTTGAAATATTTGAAGATCTGCAACACACCTATTCATGGATGAAATACCACAACAACGGACTGTAGCAAACTGAAAGGACCAATGGTCAAGGTCAAGCAGCACTAATCGACACCCTCAATGAGGTGAAAGAGTCTATGAACCAGTCCTTGAAGCTGCTAAAACAAGGCAATTGAGGGGTTTATTGTACCGCGAAAAAGGAGAGAACTTTTCTCATCTGTATATTCGTTCAGCATCACTGCTTGCTCGTTCCAGCTCCCCTATCTGATGCTGCCTTATTTTCAT
>JBQGBZ010000202.1:0-3343 GCA_052038215.1 Nitrososphaera sp. | reverse complement strand
TAAGTGTTGTAGTACAATGAACGAAACTTCATGAAAACTCTTGCAAATAATGCCAGATTTAGTTTTTTGTTTTCGGGGTTTTGAGGATCGCTTGCAAACCATAGCTCTTTGTCTGCTTTAGAATTTGGAATGGGCATCTGTCACAAGCAATAATTTGAAGTGAACAGCATACAGCAAAAACATCAACTAAGATCTCATTATGCAGATAACGCAGTTTCATGCTTTATCATAATATATGTCCTCCTTCCAGAACAAATTCATATTCTGTACACTAAGCCCTAGATTGTCAAAATAATGACATTCTTGCCTGCTTAGCGATTACCGAAGCCAGTCCAGTTAATTTGGCAACTTTTTGACCTGACTAATAAATTTTTCAATAACAAGCTAAATCTTACTTGTAGTGACGAAGAAAAAGAGTGAAAGAGTAGTAGTTATTTCGTCGTCGAAGTGTCTTAAAATTAGAAGCCTAGCCAAAGCAAGAAATTGAGTTCTAAGTAGGTGTTGTGTTAAAACAGTTGAATTGGCAAGAAAAATGGTAAAAAGGATAAAGGAGTTGAAAGTAGCAGGTGTGTATAGCTCAGGTAAATATTATTAGCTTATCCTTCTGTCACCACGACCGCTCCTACCATGCTTGGATGGAGAGTGCAATAATATGGAAATTCTCCAGCTTCATCGAAGGTATATGACTGCGTGTCACCTTCTGGCCCTATTATCTCTGGCGAGTCTTCAGTCCCACCGAATATCCCAGTTGATCCAGAATTGAGATCTCCAGATGTTGCAGTATGAGTAGTGAAATCATCATTGATCCATGTCACGGTGTCACCTACGTTAACTTCGACGGGATTTGGTATGTATGCATCGTCAGTCAACGATGAAGAGCCTTGGGGTATTCTGACTATTATTACTTCTTCTTCGTTGTTAGCCGCGTCATCATCGGCGTCCACATTATTAGCATCTGTTGTTGATGCTATGTTGTCTTCGGAGGTTGTCGTTGCTATTGCGTCTTCAGCTTCTTCTTCAATTCCGGCTCCCTCTGTAGCTGCAGCTGTGGTATTGGCTGTACCAACATCTTCAGCATCTATCTCATCAACTTCTGGTGTGACTGTAACAGTTGTATCCGCGAGATTGCTTATATTGTTCCGAATCTCTGACTTTAGAACCTGAGCACTTGCAGCAAATGTCGCTGCAAATGGCTCTCCACTTAGTGTGTGAAGCCAAACTGCATTCCCTGCAAATGGAATTGATGCTGATGGAGGAGCTGGTGAATCGCCATATTCTGGAATAATATAAGAGATTGCTACGCTAGTTTGGTTATCAAGCAGTGCAGTGACCAGTGGTCCAAATTCGCCATCTTCTGTATCATTCAATATTCCTCGCTCAGTCTCATTGAGAATTTGCATATTCAGAATCACTACCTGTAGTGGTTGAGTAGATGTATAGGTCAATACTCCTGCATAGATAGTACCATCTTGTCTGAATGGCAAAATTGTTGCCATTTGATGTTCTTCATGTCCCAGTAGCGGATCCTGTGATGAAGTTACTGTTCCTTGGCGAATTATTGTTTCTTCTTCTTGTTGTTGTTGTGTTACTGGCTGACTAGTAATGCCTTGAGGGGGTGATTGTGCATTAGCTATTAGGGAAATATCAAAAAGTACCATAGAAGCAGTACCTGTTGTTAGAGGTATAATAACAAATATTGTCAGTGCCGATACCAATATTGACTGAAACGACCTCATAATGCTCGAGCAAAATATGATAAGAAGCAAAATAAAGATATGGATCGATTATTCTCTAACAGAACTCAAAAAAGTAATTATAGCGATTTATTGTTTCTGCGATAGAAGGAAGATTCAAAATATGATAGAATTCATTGCGGATTGGGGGAAGTTCTTATCCCACTTAGTCTTTGCTATACATGACATTTAGGGGAGAGAAGTTGGCTGGCACTTACGACAAATACTGCGAAGCAAATTTCGACAAACCGGTTTGTCGAAATTGCCTCAAGGTTCATCCTTGATACATATTGCGAGAAGGATATGCTCATGCTTCAAAAAAATGTCTCCAACAGACTGAAATGGCATACAGCATAAACGTCACTTTTGTATAGAGCTGGTAAAATTGCTACTGTTAGACATACTAGAAAATAGCCTAACTGGTCGACATACAGAAACAAATTTTGTGATAATTTAACCACAATTATTATTACATCGGGAGGAGCGCGACCAACGTATGAGATTAAATGAACAGCTGTCTGCGCTAGGAATCCTTGCTTTTGCAGTAGGAGCACTCGCCTTTCTTTCTGCTCCGATAGCATCATTCTCCCCTGTAATGGCGCAACAACAACAAACAACAAACGCCACAACACCTGAACCATCTCCGGAGGAGGACGCCGCTATTACTGAAGAACAGGAGCATCCATCAAATGAAACTCAAGGAGATACATTTACAGTAAGGGACTCCATCTTTGCCTTACTTGCAGACCAGACAATTCCAGCGAGTGGTTTTATACATCTGTATGACACCACACCACATTCCATCAAAAATGGCCATGTAGCTGCAAAAATTCCATGCGACGACGATTCAACTCCTCTGCTTAACATACTAGTTGGAGCAGCTCCAGAATTTACGCCGGCCCCTCTTGAACTGGTTGCTAACCTTTCGGCACCCGGTGAGCTATGCCTATATCATACTGACTTGCCAGCACCTGAGCAGGCCAATGCAACAACCTCTGCCAACGCTACTACTACGATGATTACAGATATCGCAATTTCAAATCCTGGCGATGAAGATGTTACTTTGCCATCTACAAGTACTGTAGTTATCGGTATCAACGAAATAGCCAGGGGCGCACATAGTCATGAGGAAGAACAACCTCAAGAAGGAGCCCTTTGACGAATAGGCACCCACAACTAGCGTAGGAACAAACGGATCCTTCTTCTCACTTTTTTGATCACCTCTAACAAGACACAGATCATTTGCCTCCTGGATAGCTATTTGCCTTACTTTTTGAATAATACAATCATCTAGATAGAGTCCTATACGTGTAAGGGACATATCTTGAAGTAATGAGTATATTACGTTGCAACTCAATTTTGGAGACAACACGTCATCCGGACCTGATAAAAACTATGCCTCAATTATGCAGATTTTTTGGTTGATACCGTCCGAGGGAATATGAAATTGATTGCAGCAAGAGAGAGCGATAACTGTTCCTATTATCGATCCAATAGAAACACTTACTTTTACTTCTTTAGTCTTATCGCCGATTGCACATTGCGCTTTAGGTCTGTGGCACTTTTTGCGAAGACAAGTGCGCTTATGACTATTCCAGCGGCTATACCGG
>JBQGBZ010000201.1:0-1482 GCA_052038215.1 Nitrososphaera sp. | reverse complement strand
TGCAACACCTCTTGTGCCATTTGAAATTAACTCACCTGAGAGTGGGCTAGGGGGTTCCTGTTGCTGTTGTGCAGGTTGCTGTTCTGCTTGTGCAGCTTGTTCTGCTTGAGCGGCTAGAGCAGCCAGTATATCTCCTACTGTTTCTTCTCCTGCTATTAACTCAAACGAACCAAATACTTGCCCTACAGCCGCTGGAGTTGGAGATGTTGATAGAGTCGGTGCTGTTTCAGCAGCGGAAGAAGTAGGGGTAGTAGAATTACCTTCGTAAAAGAGGCTATATCCTGTTATATCTCCCAGATTGCGAGGTGTTGCATTTGTAGCAGTTAACATGAAATAACCTGTTCTTGTCTCATTGGGAGCAGAGTTAGTGCTATATGTCATTTCTACAAGTCTGGCTGGTACTCTTGCGGATGATATAGGGTTGTTGTTGCTGTTGGTTTCACCATCATCGTTGCCGTTAATAGCGGCTGTTGCCTCGCTAAGATCAAGATTGACTGTTGTGTCTGTACTATTTACAATTCTAATGTCTCGATAACCGACTTCCTGAAGCTTCTGCGTCTCATATGAGAGAATATTATCCAATGTGTCGTTGCTGTCGCCTACAATATCCTCAGGAGCAAATCCAAGCCTAGCTCCCAAGTCAGGATATCGAATAATGTGTATTATGTTCTCTTCAGGAGATGCTTGACAGCTGCTAGATGAATTGTTGTTGTTATTGTTGTTCCCTGCATTATTAAGGGATTGTTGCTGCGGCTCTTCTGGACAGAGTTGTGCTAGCATTCCATAGCCTTGCTGTACCTCTGTATCCAATGTGGGACCAGTGTTATTCACATCCTGAATTATCCAGCCAACAGGCACTTGCACCAAAAAGCTATCCTCAGTACTTTGAAATATTCTATTCCCACTAGCTGTAGCTTGGTTGGTGGATTGTTGCTCCTGTTGAGCATTTGCTACCGTTGGTAAATTAATAGAAGTAAATAAAATTCCAATTACTGCTGCTGCCGTGAGCACTATCGCCATCGATGCTACAACCAATAGCCGGGAATAGATTCTCATAATATCCAGAACAAGACACATCTATTGACAGGATATAAATTTATGCATTCATTTCTTCACGAAAAAAGTACTTGTTCTAAGAGCATAGCTAGTCGAGCAGTAAATTCATCCTCCCCTAACATGAAGCGTAGCCTACTTCGGTTCCGTTGATATTGTGCATGCCATAAATATTTACCTTGTAGGTTAGTAGTTTTGGTGTTATACTCTCGGGCATGATAGTAATATCACTCCGTTTGTAATTTGGTGTAAATCAATATAGCTGGCTATAAAATTAATGCAAAACCTATTGAAAACTGGTAATCAGAGTGAACGAAATCAAAATCAGAAGCTTCTTTTGCAAATACAAATCAGTCATCCTCTTCAAGTAGAACCTTCTCATCTCCGGAATCAGCGGTTTTTTCACAAGCGCTTATGTTTCTCAGATTT
>JBQGBZ010000200.1:0-2201 GCA_052038215.1 Nitrososphaera sp. | reverse complement strand
AAATATTGCTTATTTCCCACCAAGTTACAACAACTCTAACCCTACAAGCAGCATATACCCATAACGGGTAATATATAGTGAAAACGTATATACCAAGCTCTCATCCACACTTAATTGATGGCAAAAATGATCAGCTGTCCTTGCGGTTGGACACTTATATCTCCGCTTGGAGAGGATGACATAAAAAAGCACGCAATGATACATGGAAAAGACTGTCATCCTGGGCTGACTACGACTCAAGAAGAAGTCGCAAAAATGATCAAGAATGTCTAGTGTCTAACAGATGGCGGAAGATTTTTTGTTTGTCATAATGTTAAATAGCATATGTTGATTAGTAGTAGTTGTTGTAGTAACAACTCAACTGGATTTTGATGGTTGTGCTATTTTTTGTTCAATTAAGTCGTCAATCCAATTTGGTCTTTTCGGTTCAACAGTTTCTTTGAATATAAAAAGAGAACAGGATCTTACACCCTCAAGTTTAAGCGTGTTTATGTACGCTTCTTCGGGCTCTGCAAGAGTAAATGCAAAAAAATTTCCCAACAAGACTCCAGCAGCCAAGGTCCGTACTGACCAAAGCTTTTCTGCGTAAATTTCACTTAGCCGCTTGATAACATTGTACTGCTTTGCGTCATCAACTGATATTTCTAGCTCATAAAATATTAGCCCTTCTTGCTTCTGGCCGTTTATTATTGCTCGAACTAGCATCATGCCTGAACCTAAGAGCTTTTTAATCCTATATTCAACCATCCTTGGCGTTATTGACAACGACTCAGAGATCTCTTTGATGCCTGATAGAGCATCATATCTAAGCTTTTGAATAATTTGCCAATCTAATCTATCTGCAACCGATACGGGTTCTCTTACTGTGCGACCACCAAGAATCCACTTATACAATTCGAATCTATTCGCTAGTCCGGTAGCCACCTGATCTATTTTATCAGAAGAAGTGCCTGAGATGCTAACGGACGCTACTTGCCCTAAATAGTCAATTGCCTCCACAATAAATGGAAGTTCCTGAACGTACTCTATGACTCGGTGCTTCGTGGCAATGTTTAAGGCTTCGAACCTATAGGTATTCATATTCTTGAGTTGAAAAAGTGCCAGACTGGGCATCGCCTGATAGTACTTGATAAATCCGTCATCCTCCATCTTCTTTACCCTTACTCGAACCGTCTTCTCGTCTAATCCAAGCTTCCTTCCGATAGCTAATGGACTAACTCGTCTATCTGTGAATGAATCATAATCTAGACCCTTGAATGCTATTTCACAGAAGATCCTCACATCTTTGGCATCCAAGCAATTACCCTACTCAAGCTTCTTTAGCTGAGAGCCTCAAATAAGGTTAGCTAAGAGTGGTCTAACCATGCCAAAGTTTGAATGCTACTACATCCGATAGCTAATTTGTGTAAAATGTGGGTATCGCCTTCCCGTTCTTAATTTATCATCCATCCAATATTACTGAATACTATGACACAAGAAAAAATGTCATCAGAAGTGATTGAAATAGAAAGACAAGAAGAACGGGAAGGGAAACGAGAAATACTCCAACCGCAGTCATCAGCAGCAGTAGTTGAGCGTCACTACACTCGACTTAACCTGGAAAATACAATTCTTACTGCACTCAAAAATGCTGGAAAGAATTTGGATCAGTTAACAGTGGATGATCTTGCTCCAATAGATGAATTTCATACCCGTGGAAGAGAGGCAACTGCAAATCTTGCTTCTCTTCTTGATAAGAATCTGCTGCAGCCACATTTCCATGTACTGGATGTTGGATCTGGGATTGGTGGTCCTTCTCGCTACCTTGCATCAAAGTTTGGATGCCGTGTAACAGGATTGGATCTCGTAGAAGAGTACTGCCGTGTTGCAGATTCTCTTGCAAAGAGAGTCAAACTTGACAACTTGCTTACTTACCGACAAGGCGATGCTACCCACATACCATTTGACGATGCGACTTTTGATGTAGTATGGACACAGCATGCTTCAATGAACATCGCTTACAAGAAAAGGTTTTACTCAGAAATGCATCGGGTTCTGAAGCCTGGTGGAAAGCTTGCTATCTATGATGTCTTTAAAGGCAGCAACAGCAGCATTATAGATGGTTCTACCTCTTCCATCCATTTTCCGGTACCTTGGGCTCCCGACCCTTCCATAAGCTATCTTCTCTTAAGAGGAGAAGCTCGCAAATTGCTAAATGAGGT
>JBQGBZ010000199.1:0-1037 GCA_052038215.1 Nitrososphaera sp. | reverse complement strand
CTCTCATCAAGTACCCTTACTGCTGCTCCCTTCATTGCTATTACCCCTTTAGATTTTTTCATATATCAGTTCTTGATAGTATAAATAATTTGCCTTATAATTAAGTGCGATATCTATTTTTATTCAGATATAATCAGTAATGGTGCAGGGTATTGCAGGTATAACCGCAGGGCATATTATGGCTGGGGGCGAGAAGCGAACGTTAAAATCATGGATAGATGCTGCATAACAGACAAAAGTTATTAATAGCATCAATTCATTTTCATTCCTTGGGGGAGCAGCAATGGACGAGAGCGATCAGGAGTTCCTTCGGGCGCTTCATGAGGAGAAGATTCGGACCCAGAATGAGCGAGCAGATTACGTCACCCGGAAGCTTGCTTTCGTCACTGTGCTCTTTGGAATCAGCTCCGTGGACCTGGGGATCAAGATAGCAGACTTCTGCTGGCTTCTCTACTTCATCCCATTGGTTGCCATAAGCTACGACCTCTACATAATGTCAGCAGATTCCAGGATAAAAAGGATAGGCATCTTCCTGGGAAGGCATCCGGTCTCCCGCGCAGGAATTGCAGAAAGGGAATGGGAGAGGTTCTGCGTCGCCTACCGAGACGGCCTTGCTCCTTCGGCCAACATGTTCTTCTCAATAATAGTAACTTTAGCTGCAGCCGTTTTCGTACACTCGCAGCAAACGGCGCTAACTGATGGCATGAGGCTATGGTTTGCCTCCTGGCTGACCATCTCTCTCTTGATCATCATCTGGCTCTGGATGAGGCACAGAGTGCAGATCAAGAGCATAGGCGACTATGCCCCGTTTAATCGAGAGTGCCTGCCGGGCCGCTGATCGTCAGGCGCTTTTGAACTTTGCAGAGTGGCTTTCTGCGTTTATCAGTACTCCTGCGCTTATCCTTCCATTGTTTCTAGCCAATATTCGTGATAAAGAAAGATTAATTAAAGCCTAGAGCTAACATGAGCCGATACGATTCACCTCGGCTATAAGCTTGGGTTATAAAAGAGAAGCCAAATAAGCATAAGTTAGATAA
>JBQGBZ010000198.1:0-3089 GCA_052038215.1 Nitrososphaera sp. | reverse complement strand
GGTAGTGTTAATGCCGGCCTTCATAAAGTCGTTTATCTTGAACCCAGTCAGGACAAGGCTACCAATGTGTAGCATGCCCGATATTTCCAAACCGATGTAGTGCTTTGGATGAGTCTTTGTTTCAATCAGCGCATGGAGCTCATCTGCTGTGACGACCTCCTCTGTCGGCTCACGCATTATGAATGCCAGTCGCTCATCGACATCCATTGTTGTAAGAGAAATGCGACTGACACACTTCTATAAACCTTATACCGGGCATATAGGCTCTGTTAACTTAAGCCAAATTCCTTTACTTTAAAGCGATATTGCTTCTTTTCTTTTGCACACTAGGAAGTAATTGATTGCTTTTGCTCATAAATTGATTGGTATTCTGTGAGCGTGCATTATTGATGCTATTTGAAGCCTGGCTGATACAACAAAGGTATATGCTGATAATATACCTGACTTTTTTGCTGTTTGACTGTGAAAATTGGTAATAGAGTCCTTAAGTTAACAGAGCCCAATTTAGCGTCCTCACCATCTCGTAGTAAGAAGCTTGCACGTTGCACTAGTCTTTGCATTTTGCCAACACCAGCCTCTGTTACAAAAATAGTGCTGACCTAAATTGGCACATCCTCCAACTTTACTATTATACTCATTGTCTGCAATTCTGAATGCCTAGATTACACCGTATTATTCTATCACTATTAATTGCTAGCATACTACTTCAGCACATGCGTGGTTTTTCTATATTCCAAAAAAACAACCGATAACGTAGATCTTCAACAGCTTCTTCTTATACTATAAATTTGCAAGAATGGTATCAAAATGACTGATAATGGAGAGAAATTTGTTGGAGATATAAAATCTTTATTTATATCCCAGGATATTCTTTCTTAATTCATAAATCTCACATGTGCCGGTGATGATCACGCGTTCGAAAAAGCTCACAATCACACTCGGTGTAGCCCTAGCAGTAGCTCTTGTTGCATCACCACTGTTTGGTAGCTATCAAGCAGTACAAGCTGCACCTGGCAAGCATATTAATGGCGATGGAGCGGGGCGGATTTTCTGCCCCAGCCCCCCAGGTTCATCAATTCCAGGAATCATTGATTTTACAGCTGATAAACAAAAAGGAAAAATAACTGGCTCGTGGGATATAGTGAATTTTACTGGGCTCCGTGAGAAGAGTGGCGTCATAACTGGTGGATCCATTTTCACGGATCACTACAGTCTCAGAGGTACAGAAGATGCCGATACTCTTTGTTTCGACATTACAGCACCTACGACTATTACTATCAGTGGAGATTGCGGTGCAGATGTGATAATACACTTTGAGGCTGCCAATGGTCAAAGAGCAGATTTACCGGGGAGCGTCGTGTGTACTAAATAGAGGAGAAATCCCCGGCTATGTTAAGATAAGATAGAACTACAGATGTGGATGTACTCTCACATTCTACTACATTGCCGTGTTCAAACGCGAGAGAGAAAGTCCATAGGCATAATAATCATGTACACGCATTGTATTTTTGTATTTTCTAGGAGACTATCATTTAGAAATACAGCAGCTAAAGCAATAGAACCATTTGTAAACGGTGGAAGAAGTCACGTTGCAGTATATGATACTGAGTTCAGCAGTTCAATCCAAAATATATGTGTACTCATGCAAAAGAAGGATAATAGTAGCATTTCTAATAGACGAAACGCAGGTACAGATTATTGATAGTGATGAAGCGTGGATATGGGGGTTGCCGTTGAACCAGTACATGGGATGATACTTGGAGTGTACATTTCAAGGCATAGAAACATGCTTGTGTAGCTGAATCATTTCTCCAGTCATTAGTTGAGCTATATACGGAAGACATATTTTGTGTGTATTCTGATGGTGGGGGCAATTGGTATCCAGAAGCATGCAGGTCATTAGGATTGAAGCGTAGGCTGCATATACACCGTATGAGAAGAGCAGGCTCTGTTAACTTAAGGTAATAGGTATAGCTATGAATGTCCTAGCTTCTCATTGTCCATTAAGAGAAGAACTAGGACAGAGCCAGCTATAGTCAGGTATGGTATGTACCTGTATTTTAGCTCTAGAAGTTTCAGACTAGCAGCTAGATGTTTAGAATCTATGGTAAAAAGGAGCCATGTAGCAATCTGGAAGTGGGTACAGAAACATTCTGGCATAGCAGATAGATACATGACAGACAAACGACTTGTTAAGGAGATATTCGTTGATGAAACACTTCTCCGGATAGATGGTTATGATTATTGGCTATGGGTGGCCTACGAACGCAACCTGAACGCATGTCTCCTGATGCACCTATCAAGAGAAAGGACAATTTTTGTTTGTTATCAGTTCTTCAAGCAACTACGTAATAGATATGGCAGAAAACCTATTTTCACAGATGGCGCTCAATGGTATAACAACGCCTGTAGATGGTTAAGACTAAGACATACGGTCTATGATACTAAATTAAAGAACATCATGGAAAGGTTCATCCAACAAATCAAGGACAGAAGGGAATGTTTCGATGACCATTTTCCATGCAGGAAGGAGAATTGTAATAGGAAGCATGTTTGTAACTGGTTGAAAAATTATTCATAATTTTTTTGTATATGGGTATGGACAGAATACGGTTCATGACATTTCTAGCAATAGGAGGAGGTTAAGTTAACAGAGCCGGCATATATGCTAGTAGCCATATAATGTTCCTAGAAGGTTCGCTAATCCAGATAAACAAATCTAGATAAATTGCTATTCATGCAGTAGAAGTGGGCAAGTTGGTTGGTGTACTGCTACTGCCCTTGTGTACTGAATACCGTGCAGTATGTTGTACAGAAGCGCTGAATCGACTATCTGGCAATAGATGCAAAGCTTCATGTTGCACCTTCTGCGTTCTCGAAAAATCCTTAAGCCCCTTTATATTCTATTTTGGTTGATAGTAGACGTGGCAAAACATTATTACCTGCTCGGCGTTGCAGCACTAGCCTTTGTTACAGCTGCTAGTTTGCTGCCACCATTATTTGCTCAGCAAGACAACGCTACTCAGCTGAACGCCACAAGCACTGATGTCCCGGTGCTTGAGCAAATATCTGAGAAAGGCATCTACAGA
>JBQGBZ010000197.1:0-4305 GCA_052038215.1 Nitrososphaera sp. | reverse complement strand
CAAGGCTTTGCACACGCACGCCAAGTTGGTAAGCTATTTTTCGCAGATACGTTTCAATTCTCCTTAGTCGTTTTTGCTCAACAACTTCAGGAGATTTTGGCGTATCTGCTTTTATTTTTCAAAAAACGACCCCCAGTCAAGTCTTTTTGCTAAAAGAACCCCTATTACAGAGAGTCTCTCCACTTTATTCAACCTTTCAGCCTTACATTTGCAGCACTACCCGGCCGCCACAGATTGTTGTCGAATACGCCTATTTGGCTGACTTCTCTTGCCGAATAGAGAGGCCAGCATTATTCTCTCATCTACAATATCCAATAATGCGCCATCTGCTAGAAGCTCTGCATATCCCTTATAATAAGGGGTGGAGAGTGCCGTGCTATTTAATTGAGGGTTATCGCCCGCGTCTAACACCAATAGAGTGGGCGGCGCCCCCCATATATCAGTGGTAGTGTGAAACTTATATTCCGCTTCACTCGCATCACTTTTAGAATCAATCGTTAATATACAGAGATGGTAGGATGAATTCTCCCTTTTTAACTGTGTAGCTACAGTGCTCTCAGGCTTATCAGGGGCTTTAATCTGTTCTATATTTACACTATGATTCCTTAAGACATTCGTAATGCGAGATGTTAAATTCGTTTCTTGTAGCATATCTTTCTGTTCATCAGCTATGCCATCGCATACCAGAATATTATAGTTAGAAATGCGAGTTGGTGATACCCATTTTATTAACCAGTCTAAGTGGCTAAATGCTGTTTTGATATTTTCTCCCCCAAAATCACCGCTAATAACTTTATACAAACTCTCGACAATATCCCATGCTGGCTCAGCAACATCCTCCGTACTTGACATTTCACTGTCTGTTTGAAGGTAGATTTCCAAAGAGCGCTTCAAATGTCCCAGAATGCTTAAGCGCACTTTTACATTATTAATATTACGATCTAAATCATTTGTTCGTTCCTGAACAAGGCTTATTTTTGCCTTACAACTTTGTATGTCTATCTCCGCTGTTTTTAGTAATTCTGTCTTACGGTCTTTATCTTTTGCTTCACGGTACAGATGTAATATAGCGTCCTCGACTATCCTAAGACTCAAAGCTATTTCTTGATATATATCTTCATTCACTTTTTGTTTATCTGCTATAGTTGAAAATTGCCGAATTTCCTTGTAGATTGTGTCTATCTTGTCTCTAAGGACATTTGCCTGCTGATCATCAGTGGCATAGATAATCATTCGACCGCCTCGATTGTTAGTCTGCTGCTTACCGATAATGTGATAAAAACTGGGATTTCGCTGTAGAATGGATCTCACAGTAGAGGCTTCAACACCACTGTAGCGTACTAGATCCTGCACTGTGTACTCACGCAAGGTGAGCATACCACTAAAAACCTTGAATGCTCCTTTCACAGCGAGCCTCCTTTTCATCAACCTTTATCAAGCACTTTTTATTCCATAAGCTGATTAATACTGGCGGTGTTCCTCCAAACTAACGATGATTTGGCGAACACTCTGTAAATATTGGTAGTTGTAAGCTGCCTCATACAAGAAAAGCATAAACATCTGCAAAAAAAAGGCTTTAGAACGATTAGCTGATAGACAGGTGGAGCACACAATTAACACTTTGCCCGCGTACCGTGGTTTATGTAAGCGAATTAAGTAAAAACAATGCGACAATATACTTGGCGCAGAAACCCTAAGAATGCAAATTTGCATATTCGCAGTACTGCTGGGATACTTATATCTTTTGCTGGCTAGCTCATGACAATAAAGGCTGAAAATTGCCGGCCAAGCTATTACAGATTGAGGCCAGTAAAGATGCAGAAGTGATCTGTTGCAAAACAACATACCTCCCCCATTGTTGACCACCCAAGGGGAGGGGCAGATTGGTCCATTACCATCCTATCAAGACGTTTAATCCCAATAGTTAAGAAAATGGCACTCTTCCAACCCGTACAAGAATACCTGTTCATTATTCATTTGTCAAATGAATAATGAACAGGTTGAGTTAAATATATCTAATTCTAGTTTTATAATGAAAGCATCTCGTCCAAAAAATCACGTACATTCTCAGACTTAATATACTTGCGCAGAATGGAGTGACAAGGACCACTTTTCTTTAGCTCCTCTTCTCCGGCGTGATGAACACCATGTCTTGGTAATTTATCGAAAATGGTAACTAGCATTTGTGTTTTGCGGACTTGATCGAAATCGCTCAACATATTCAGGTCTAAAGAGAGTTTCAGCCAAATCTCTTTAGCCTTTTGATCAGTTGAACAAAGATTGCAAATATTCAGGTACAATCTTTTCGCAGCCTCTTCTCCCCGATAGAGGCTGCTCGCAGCGTTAGACGCATTACGATGTTGCCAGTTTATTCGTGCCTGATGGAAGTTGTTTCCATGAAAAACACTATCCGAGGGAAACGGAATTCTTTTATCCAGGGACATTATCCTACTCTCGCCATCTAAAACTTCTTGCATGATTACCCAGGCCACATAAGCCATATAACCTTCTTCGAAGCTATAATGCGGTTCAACGACAATTTTCCTCTCTGGCCTCGGGGTAATTGCGTGGAAAGCATGCGCTAAACATTCATGAAACATTATGTATGGGATTGTCAGATAAGATGCCGCATCAAATAGCTCAAGGCATATTTCGAGTAGGACGCTTGTGCGGCTTCGATCAATGGCATCAAATCTGTTAGCGCCATTCACGTATACATCTATGGGCAGCCGATGGGGCTTCTCTCCTTCTGTAGCTCTACAAGTTGAAAAAGTGGTTGTAGGAACCATGGCCGGATCAAAAAGACTACTATACCGTTGATAGTATTTAACCGCCGTCTCCCTCGAAAATTCAAATATGTTCTTAAGAGATTTGATACAAAGCCCTTTTCGCTCAATAGCTATATAGTCCTCGCTAATGCCACTACAGATTTTCTGTGGGCTACATTTTTTGCAGGATATACGCTTGGCGCGTTTCCTTAGAGCAGAGCTGATTGCATCTGCCACTGCGGGCGAGCTTGTACCTATATCGCTCCTTATCTGACTTTCAGCATGGTCTACTACTTCGGCAATAAAGTGGTCTAGCCTGCCATTACTACCGCCAGAATCAGCATGTAATAAGATCCTCGCCCGTACGGAATTTCCTACAGCTTCTATCGAACCCCTGGTAAGCCTTGCGTTATCGACCTGTTGTTTGTCGAAGCTGCTTTCTGAGTGTGGATAATTAGGTTGCACGGATTCTATGAATACGAGCATTCCACTTAGTTTTTTTAAATGGTGTAAAGGTAAATGAGAAGGTGGCATTACACTCTACCTCCGGCATAATCACTAACATTCTGTTTAGTCTTTTTTGACCAGAGCCCTGCTGCCTTTGTCGTTTAGTATCCACGGTAAAATGACTTTATCCCATAAAGATTTGGTTATATGCCCAGCTACAGGGATAATAAAAGATACGATAATCGCCGTGCTTATGGGATCTATCCCTTCCCCGTCTTGTTCAGTTTTGATTGCTTCTTCACGTGGTTTAGAGAAAAGCTGATCAAGACTAACTCCTGCTGAAATAGCCTCCTCTCGTAATGCTTCCTCCGCCTCTTTCCTAATTATGGACCCATGTTGTTGTAGCTCGTTCCATATTTTATTAATTGCAATATCTAACTCTGAGAGTGTGATACTCCGTGGAGTATATTTTTCGGACATTGCTGTTTGCTCAATCATGATCATCATCCTTTCTCAGCAGAAATAAGTAAGGTAAGCGTGAATCAACCGCTGAACAGCCTCCGGCGCGCCGAATTCGAACGAATGGTCGGCTAACAATGGAGCTGGAAGCCGCAAAAAAGCCTCTCAACTCTTGATCCCTCACTCGAAGAGAAACGGGAGGTAATCGATGTGCTTGGGCGCGATTACTAGATCAACCTCCTCTACGATTTGCCATTTGTCTTAAGTAGATTAGTTGAACTTGCAGCAACAGTTATTGCCGCCCGTGTCAGACACACAACTCCCGACGCGCCACGCAAGGTTGATAAGGGACACGCTGGCATGCGGGTGGCTGCAAGCGGCTGTTCCGCTGTGCCGAAGCTCAGAACAATGCTCTACCAAATAAACCATTCCCTGTTCCCGTCGCAATATCTTTTCATATTGAAACCTGCGTGCTTGGGAGACGGCCTAATACTACAACGAGAAATTGATCATTTGGGCCTTCTGCGCTTTCGTTTCAACGATTTCAGTGTGCGCTTGCGATGAGAGCAGTAGGCCGCATAGTTACGTTCTTGTTGATAGATGACGATCTCAAGCGCAAGCTTGAAATCGA
>JBQGBZ010000196.1:0-5807 GCA_052038215.1 Nitrososphaera sp. | reverse complement strand
GTTGACCTGATGTATAATTAGAACTTGTTTGCTACTCGAAGAGAAAATGCAGTAGTTCAAAAGGATATCTCTTTCTGAAGCGTAGACATATGCTTGTTTTATGTTCTAATTTAATATTGCAAATTAGCACATATGTGCTCTTCCATTTTGTGTAGCTAGAAATTGTAAGAACCTATGTCTTGCAAAACCCATTGAGTGTTTAGTCTATATATCATAGACTAACTCGTTGCAAATAGGTCCTCCATGTTGGTTTCGCCTGTACACCCCGTGCTCATGGCGTAAAAGATACTCTAATGGCTACTCCATAACACAATATCGATTTGTTGATGAGGATAGAGCGGATTTGCAATGATCAAAAAGAAAATATTGTGTGAGATTTATGTTATGGCATGTCTCAAAACGAGATCGTATATTTAAAATACCAGAACCTAGAAGACATGCTCAAGGTAATAATCTACTCCGCCCAGTCAATGCTTGGAGTCATTCCAATGCTATATTATATTCACTATAACAATAATCATGTCCTTTTTATTCAGACAGGTGCGGTTGGAGGAGTGACAGTTCACTATGTTGTTGAGAATCAAAAGCCGTCCAAAAAGTTCATTCAGTTGAAAAGACTCTCTGGAGAATTTACATTCATAGATAGCATAGGCACTGATGCGCAGTCACTGTATGTTCCGATTTTGGGGCTGGAAAAATCTACACTTATATTCCCAACCCCCTAGGGAGAAAAAGTTTTAGGGCAAGACAATGTATACGTATTTTCATCAAACCTAGAAAATCACCCCGGAAGGTAAGGCCTGCAAATGAAGTTTCACAGGATGACATTAATGCTTTTTTGCAGGCGATCAAGAATTTTGATGGCTATCCGAAACTAAGAACACTTCGCAAGCTGCTTCCATCCCTGACCCCTCTGCAGATAAACGTTATAGCACATTACCTAGAAAGGTCTGGGGAAATAGTTATTGACGCTGATGGATACATCACATGGGTGCGCAATAAAGATCAGGAACATCTGACGCTGGGCGAGATAGCCGAGATGAGCAGTGACCTCAAGGAACTGCTCAGGAAGCATCCTACATAGAGAGGATTTAACTTGACGCCTCAAAAAGAGATGTGTCATTAGTATAACAATCAACAACGATATGGATCTCACAAGTAACAGAACCTCTTCAAAAATTGTTCAAAAATTCTGCCGATACTCTGATTCTACATCATGAGTCGGCGATAAGACGCACAATATTTTTAGCCTAGGGACAAGATGAATGACAATTACCACTTTGACATCGTTATCTATAGGCTTTCATACTGTCTCTTATTGGAAATTTTTATTACTGATCCATGAGGAACCAACCAAATAGTAAGAAGAAGGCGGATAATAGAGTTTTAGGAAAATCTATGATACTCTATTCTTGGCGCTTAATATTGGTCTGAGAAATCTTTAGTGTGCAATTAAAGATCATCCTGTGGCACGTTGGTGCAGAATACAGAATATACTTAACAATAATAATTATTATAGATTGATAGTTTTTATGTTTGTCTGAATAGACCATCATGTGTATTGTTGAAGCCGATTACTTCAGATCAGATGTATGCTATTGAACAAAACGGCGATTCTGTCTTTGGAATGCGACGTTTTCTCATGATGGAGAACGCTGGCCATGGAGTGGCAGATTTTATTGTCCAAAAGTTCAAGAACTTAAAGAATAAAAAAATAGTTACTGTGTGCGGCACTGGCAACAATGGCGGCGATGGATTTGTCGCATCGCGTCACCTTGCTGGATATGGAGCCAAAATAACGATCATTTTACTTGGAAACCCTTCTGATTTAAGAAGCGAAGAGGCAAGACTTAACTGGAGCATAATTGAAAGGATGGATTCAATTGAATTGATATTTGGTAAGGAGTTAACCCGCGAGATAAAGAACCGTATTGTCGGTGCTAACATTGTCTTGGATGGTATATTTGGCACTGGCATTAAAGATGAGATCAGGCAGCCCTATGCAGCTGCAATAGACGCAATAAACAAATCTAAGGCCTATGTTTTAGCCATAGATGTTCCTTCAGGATTTGACCCGAACACTGGACAGATCCATAAAAAGTGTATTATCGCAGATGCGACTATTACCTTTCATCGATTAAAGATTGGACTTGCTGAAAAGAAGAAGAATAAAAAGAAATATTTAGGTTCTGTATATGTGGAATGGATAGGGATACCACCGGAAGCGGAAAAGGGCATAGTATGAAGCCTGCAGTATTGCAGATCGAGGTAGGCCAGATGGCCAATTTTACTTACATAGTAGCTGATGAGGAAAACGGCGAAGCTGCAGTCATTGATCCTTCCTGGAATTTGGAGAAAATATTTCAGACACTAAAAAAGAAAAATTGGCGAGCTAAATATATCATCAATACTCATACTCATTTCGATCACATAATTGGAAACGAGCAGGTGGCAGAGATAACCCATGCCAAGATAGTACAGCACAAAAACTCGCAGCTTGATAAAGACATTGTAGTATCTGACGGGGACATGATCGAAATAGGGCAAATCAAACTAAGGGTTTTGCACACGCCTGGTCACTCCAAAGACAGTGTCTGCCTCCTGTATGATGCTCAATTCATTCTAACTGGAGATACACTCTTCGTGGGCAATTGTGGTAGAGTGGATCTTCCTGGAAGTGACGCAATAGAAATGTACTATAGCCTATTTGATAGGCTGGCAAAATTGGATGAAAAGCTTATCGTTTATCCTGGTCACAACTATGGTCCGACTTCTATATCTACAATAGGACATGAAAAGAAAACCAACTATGTGTTTAAACCTAGGTCAAAGCAAGAATTCTTGGAGCTTATGATTGCTGGTGAATAAATGTACGATATAACAGCGTCTGACGGACCTACTACTGTCAAAAGTTTTTCGACGAAAAATCCTGTTTTTGTGTGTGTGATCTCATACACTGCCACAAGCGAAATTTCTGGGCTCACAGCGGCAGGTGCAAATGCCGAATTAGTGAAATACACATCTCCTGCAGACGCGGAATTTCTATATCATGGACGTTGCAGCTGTATTGATGTTATACCTGCTACCCCTGATGGCAAGCCTACACCCGCGGTCATAACACGTACTGCGCTACAGTTGGCAACGATCCCTCTTCTGGTTGTTGATGCAGGAGCAAAGGTTAAGCCTTCAATACCATATGTGTCGTTTGGAGTTCAACCAGGCAGGAACATCTTGAATGAAAATGCATTGGATATCTCAAGTGTCAAGCGAGCGTTTGAGCCCGGCGAGCTGCTTGGAAACCAACTGGCCATCATGTCAGATCTAACAGTTTTAGGCGAGAGCATTCCTGGAGGCACTACAACTGCACTTGCAGTACTGAGAGCACTTGGCATTGATGCAAGGTTCAAAGTAAGCAGCAGTATGGCAGAAAATCCTCACAATCTGAAAAACAAGGTAGTAGATTCTGCAATAAAGAGAGTAATTGCTGATGGAATCCAAGTGATTAGCTCCCCCTTTGAAGCTATATCTGCTTTTGGAGATCCCATGATGCCTTCTGTAGCTGGTATTGCAAGTGGTGTACTGTCCGCAAATGGCAAGATTATGCTTGCAGGAGGTACTCAGATGGCTGCGATAGTTGCAATATTAAATCGTCTAGGAAGGTTGCTTAACGGACTTTATATTGGCACTACAACATATGTCACGAAAGATCCGTCATCAGATTTGTCTAGCCTTGTAGGAATGGCTTCGGAGCGAGTTCCAATTTTATCTTGCGATCTTCATCTAGGCGAATCGAGCAAGCCCGGATTGCAGGCGTTTGCAAATGGGTTCGTAAAGGAAGGAGTTGGTGCAGGCGGTGCTTCAATTGTAGCTATTACAAAGTCAAGAGGTAAAATAACAGGTAAAAAATTAATGAATGCAATTGAAAAAGAATATGAAATCTCTATTGAGGCAGCTCGAAGATAGCTGTCTGCATTTCTATAGGATTACGCAACTACTTCGAATTTGGGTTATACTTTGCTGTATATTTATTGATACAATGCCTGGAGTTTGACTGCAAGTTTTGCTTTCGACCTTAGCAAGTAAATAAGTGCTCCACCTTCTTCAATTCATATCCTGTCTAAATTGATTTAACAACAACTATTGATAAAATTCAGCTTATCTTATACGGTCGTAATGACGATTCATAATTAATCTGCAAATTGCGTGAAATAAAGGGACTTGATGGATCGATGAAGCGCCAGTCTTTGTCTATTGCATGAGTGATTCCAATCCTTGGAGTAGTTACAATATGCTTTGGCCTCTTACCAAACTCAATATATATCTCTGATTCAGAATTGGTCATATCAATCTCATTGAGTGCTGATGTGATATTGAGAGCTTGTGTGAGCTTGCCAGGACCAGAGGTGAGTGAAAGTATATTTTCGACTGGCCGGAACTGCCTCATTAACTCAACACCTTCTACTGGCTCAATCCCTCGAATCAGGACTGCTCCTGCTTCTATGCTGCTACTTCTTGCAGTAACATTTAAGCAAAAGTGGTTTCCATAGGTGAAATACACATAAGCCCTTCCAACATTACCAAACATGACTTTATTTCTTCCAGTGAGGCCAATATGTGCATGACTCGCTAGGTCATCACTGTAGCCGTATGCCTCTGTCTCCACTATTATACCTGCCAATCGAAACTTCTGCTTTTTGTTATTTGTTATCGTGCGAATAAGCTTCTTACCAAGAAGATCTTTTGCTACCACTTTGGTAGGCCGTCCGTAAAATGAGATGTTCTGACAACTCATAAATAATCCTCCAGTGACTCCTTACTCTCTTCTTTCTTATTGATTTCTGCAGCCAGCTTTTTCAAATCAGCTTCTAGTGTAGAACGCAGGCTTTTATTGTAAATAACTGCCGCTGGGTGGAAGGTCGAAAAGTACTTTTGGCCTGACCTCTCAATTATCTTTCCTCTACTTGCAGTTATTGAGCTGCCGCCTAAAATCGAAGAGTATGCAGTTCTGCCAAGTATACAGATCACCTTGGGCTTGATCAGTGCGATCTGCCTATCCAGGTACGGTCTACAGGCAATCAACTCGTCTTCTTCTGGCACTCTGTTATTTGGAGGCCTACACTTGACTATGTTTGTAATGAACACCTGAGACCTTTCGATACCTGCCTTTTTAAGCAGGTTGTCCAGAATTCGACCAGCAGCTCCTACAAATGGTTTGCCTTTTTCGTCTTCGCTACGACCAGGTGCCTCTCCTATGAACATTATCTTAGCAGATATCTGCCCTTCTCCTGGCACAGCGTTCTTCCTTGTGCGTGCTAGCTTGCATAGAGGACAGCCTCTTACATCAGTAGCAATCTTCTCAAGTGAGTCCTCCTGCTTTTGTGCAGTCATTAGATGTCCTCCCTATTTCTCCAACCAAATATGTCTTAAAAAGTATGCATTTTCTTCCTGCTTTTTATTACACCTATTACTATTAGTATAATTCCGATGATGATCCCATATATAGAATAGACATATGAGTTGGTGATGATAGCGCAATTCCTCTCCATTTCTTCCAAGTGCTCTGCAGTTAAAATGGACGTATCAACTTGCGCAAGGTCTGACAAGCACTTGACGCCCTGAAAGTTAAGGTAAATAGCGGCGCCTCCACTTGCAGCGAGTGTTATTGCTCCAACGTATATGTATTTTGCAATCGTCGACAAATCTATCTACTATTTCCAGACCTGATCTGGTGGATTATATCGAGTACGTCATCGGCGTCCTCTGCTTCTGGGTTAATTTCTAGATAAGAGTTCAGAACTTTTAATGCT
>JBQGBZ010000195.1:0-1026 GCA_052038215.1 Nitrososphaera sp. | reverse complement strand
CAGGAATTTGCAATGCTAGAAGATCGCAAGAACTCGCTGTTGAATAGGCGCGAGGTGAAAGCGATATTCAGAGGTGCCTCAGGTAAAATTAATAGAGTTGAAGCGGCCAAGAAAATCGCAAACCAGCTCAATGTCGATAGAGAGCGTGTTTTACCAATCAACCTCAGATGTCAAACTGGCATGATCGACGTTTATGCTATTTTCTATGTTTATGACGATGAACATGAGGCTTCCAGGCAGCTTCCCAGGTACAGACTGTTAAGAACACTCTCAAGGGAGGAAAGGAAAAAGATATTGGATGAAGAGAAGGCTGCAAAGCTCAAGGCCAAGCAAGAAGCTGCTACCACAAAGAGCGGCGCTTCCTCAGGGGGTAAGAAATAATGGCAGACAAGAAGAATTCTGGCAAGAGTGAAGTTGCTATCTATAAGTTCTATAATATACAAGGTGACAAAGTAAAGAGAACCAAGCGTGACTGCCCTCGGTGTGGCAAAGGGACTTACATGGCAGAACACAAGGACAGATATACATGTGGCAAATGCGGCTTTACTGAGTTTACACACAAGGAAAGTGCCAAAAAGGTCAAAAAATAAAAAGGGCTATGTTCGTAACGATAGCCTTCAACTCTTTCAGAATATACGCGCAATTGATGGCATGAGCAAGGAATAGAATGATTCCATATGCAGCAAATGTTCCTGGCACCCTGTATGTGTGACTCGTGGTCGAAAGCACGAGCAGATAACTTCGTATTCAATTTCTCGAAAAGGGATTATTTTACCACGTGTTGAAAACTTTGCAATAGGACAAAAACATCTATGTCAATATCATTTCGATCCCGGCCTACAACTCTTGAGCGACTGACTCACGAAGCTATGATCTCAAGTATTTTGTGACTTTAAGTATACTTTTTAGGGCTTAATTCGCATAGTGAAATGCTACACATACCTAATTTTCCTTTTTCTGGGCTTCATGTTTTCAAGTTCAGTCAACTTGTCTTTTATGCCCTGCTCGACTTCCAATTTGGTCATC
>JBQGBZ010000194.1:0-1799 GCA_052038215.1 Nitrososphaera sp. | reverse complement strand
CGACTAAGCATCACAAGTGGCGATGCACTAGAATTATCATCACTTGGAAAGAAGACTACTGTTCTAAGCTGGCCTGCACGAAGTACCGATAGAGGCAATCGTTTGATTCGTATTGATGGCTATACTCGAAACAGGCTTGATGTTGGGATTAATGATCAGATTGAAGTTAAGAAAGTTCAATCTAAAGAAGCAAAGACCATAACATTTGCCCCCACTGAACCACTGAGAATCGTAGGAGCAGAGGAATATCTTGCAGAGTATCTTAATGGACAATTGATGACAAAAGGCGATACAATACCTTTGAGTGTTATGGGTCAAAGAATTGATCTTGTAGTAATCTCTACGAATCCATCAGGCCCCGTAATAGTCTCTCCATCTACAAAGATCACAGTCTCCGAAGAGAGTGCTAAGGCAGTCCAGGTCTCAAAGGAAGGTGGTGCTCCATCTATTACTTACGAGGACATTGGTGGACTTGGAAACGCAGTTGGCCGAGTGAGAGAGATGATCGAGCTTCCACTAAGGCATCCAGAACTATTTAAGAGACTGGGCGTAGAAGCCCCCAAGGGTGTGCTATTACATGGTCCACCTGGAACTGGAAAGACCTTGCTGGCCAAAGCAGTGGCCAATGAAACAAATGCCAATTTCTACACAATAGGCGGTCCAGAGATAATGAGTAAATACTATGGCGAATCAGAAGAGAAATTACGCAATGTATTCCAACAGGCTGAAAAGAACGCACCTTCAATTATTTTCATCGATGAAATAGATTCAATTGCTCCAAAACGAGCAGAAGTGACAGGAGAGGTTGAGAGGAGAATTGTGGCTCAACTGCTCTCTCTGATGGACGGTATGTCTACGAGGGGAAAAGTGGTAGTCATAGGAGCAACAAACAGAGTTAATGCTGTTGACGAGGCTCTCCGTCGTCCGGGCAGGTTTGATAGGGAAATTGAAATCGGTGTACCAGATAGAAATGGCAGATTGGAAATATTGCAGATACACACAAGGGGGATGCCTCTTGCAAAAGATGTTGTCTTAGAAAAGCTGTCAGATATTTCCCATGGATATGTTGGAGCCGATTTGCAGGCATTGACAAGGGAAGCAGGACTTGGAGCACTAAGACGAGTTCTGCCAGAAGTTGATTTAACTTCAGAAAACATACCAGCGGAGACATTGAAGAAGATCATTGTAACTATGCAGGACTTTATGGATGTTGTCAGAGAGATGGAGCCATCGGCTATGAGAGAAGTTTTTGTAGAGGTTCCTGATGTGAAATGGGAGGATATCGGAGGACTATCCTCTATTAAACAGGAATTGCAAGAAGCAGTAGAGTGGCCTCTGATGTATCAAGGTATATTTTCGTATGCTGACGCCACACCTCCAAAGGGTATCTTGCTTTACGGTCCCCCTGGAACAGGTAAGACATTGATGGCTAAGGCCGCAGCAAATGAGAGTGAAGCTAATTTCATAAGCATTAAGGGTCCAGAGCTTATCTCCAAATGGGTAGGTGAATCAGAGAAAGGAGTACGTGAGGTCTTTAGGAAGGCCAGGCAAGCTGCTCCATGTATTATTTTTTTCGATGAAATAGATGCCATTGCCCCAAGGAGAGGCGGAGACATCGGTGACTCTCATGTAACTGAGAGGTTGATTAGTCAACTGCTCACAGAACTAGATGGACTTGAAGTACTGACCAACGTAATTGTCATCGCTGCCACAAATCGTCCTGATATTATAGATGCTGCTTTGCTCAGACCAGGCAGATTCGACAGGTTGCTATATGTCCCCTCACCTGATCGAGAATC
>JBQGBZ010000193.1:0-3224 GCA_052038215.1 Nitrososphaera sp. | reverse complement strand
TGATCTAACTCATTATGACTCAGCGTCTTAAGGGCTGGCTTTTTGAGCTTGCAAAAACGAGCGCCTGACTTGTTTCATTCCTTGCACAGCTCAACAATTTGTATTTGAATGAGATAAAAAAAGAAAAGGAAGTTCGCGTTTCAATTCAGAGGGGTATGTGTATACCACCCTCTGCTGCTATACAACTTATCCTTCGTCTTCTACGCCGTCTGCAGCAGTCGCAGTCATGTTACCGCTGGTCAATGCATTTAGTGCTGAGTTAAGGTTCATCAGTACGCCCTGAGTGTCGTTATTCAATGCTGCCGTACATGCTTGTTCTATAAGCTGTGTAGGAGATGATGATGTGGTTTGGTTTCCTCCTCCTCCAGTGGTGGTAGCATTTGCAGTCATTGTACCAGTTGTGGCAGAAGTAGTACCGTTACTTGCCGCAGTGTTAGTACCACCCCCTCCACTTGTTGTTGTATTGGCAGTAGCGTTTTGGCCCGCTCCTTCCCCTCCTGCTATTTGTGTTGGATCACAAGCAGATTGTGCACCAGTGGCAACACCTGTTGTTGGTGCTGTCATATTGACAGTTGTTCCTGATGTGTCATTACCTCCTGTGGGGCCCGCTACTTGCTGCCCTATAGGGATCACTGTTTGAGCAGTGCCACTCTGAGTAGTATCAAATGGTGGGTCTATGCCAGTTCCAATGACTGTCACTACAAAGTTAAAGCCTCCTGTATTATCAAATGTCACAGTTTGTTCATCGGAACCAGAATGCGTGTGAAGATCTGTCATTGACTCAACTGTCTCACCACTATTCTGGTCTACTATTTCAAAGTTGTAATTTACATGATCTATTGACTCACCGGAAGAAGGGTCCTGAAAATCAAGCGTGAACTCTGTATCTTGACCTGGCTCTATCACCGCTGGCTCCCAACTTATTAGTACATTTACAGATTGATTGTCTGTCGACGCAGTCACCGGCTGTTGCATTGTTGCGGTTGTGGTAGTTGCTGCGGCTGGAGCTGCCATAGTCGATGTAGCCATCATTATCGCTAATGTGAAAATAGTCGCTGCTGCTATGATACGGTTGGTATTCTTTCTGTTGTTTTTAATATTATTTATCATTTTATCTATAACAGGAGTACAATCTATAAAAGATTTCCGTTAATAGAGAGAGGAAATGGAAACAGAGAACAAAAAATGAGTATCGACTTATTCCATTATTCTTCTATTCTCTCCTCATCTAACAAAGATGTGGATGAATCTCAAGCTATGAGCATCCCCCATGTGGTACCTCCAGTCCCTCTATAGTGAAACGAGCTAGAGCTGCTTGGAAATAACATTTACGCCGAAAAGAAAACAATAGGAAATAACAAATTGTATACGTGAATATGGCTCTCTTAGGAACTAAAGATTATGAAGATATGCTTTTATGCCCTTTTTGAATCTGCTTATAAAATCGGTTCTATTATGGTGAGTCTACTGTAATATCGTCACCATTGCTCAAAGTACTACTATAGGGTTCTGCGCCTGTATTATATGAGACTCCTTCAAATTCTTCTGCTTCTTCTTCTTCGTCTTCACCTGCCGCAGCTTCCCCACCATCTCCTTCATCGATTACTCCTCCTTTCACTTCTATTACTCCAGAGTCTACAATCTCTATTTGGCTGTCTGGCCCCGAGCCGTACTGTGATATTTGGGCGTTATCGAAGTGTTGTCCTCTGATTGTCAAGCTTGAACCACCTGACAAGCGGTATTCACCTGATTCTATGTTTGAGAGCGTATTATTCTCTAAGATATTATCTTGGCTCCTTACTACTCCGATGCCATTTTCAGAATTAATGATAGTATTGTTATAGACCAAATTGTTCTCTGTAAAGCCATCATCTGCCAATTCAGGATTAATCAGACGTATTGCGTGAGAAGCTGCACCTTCAATTGTATTGTTATAGATCTGGTTATTTGGTGATTCTGCTACGGTTATTCCAATACTTGAATTATAGACATGATTATTCCTTGCAATTGAATCATGCATGTTTCTTGAAAAGAATATTCCATAATCGGTATTGTGATGAACCGTATTTCCCTCGATTAGAATATTGTAGCAATTGAGGGAACAGATTATACCAAATCGATTGTGATGTACCCAATTATTGGTAATACTCATATTATTAGTTCCGGTATGAGGGTCTAAAGCATACAGTATGTTATCATAATATTCATTGTTGGTGACTACAATATTGTATGCACTATTAGAATAAAATGCCATCCACATATCATGAAACTTGCTGCCTCTAATCACTATGTCGTGAGATGGATCTCCCATACCAACAACATCCAACCCTCTTCGCGCCAATCCCCCTCCACCGGCAGATGACGCTCCCAGATATCCAAATTCTGAATTTATTATCTGAGCTCCTTCACTCCCAGCAAATCGCACATATCCTCTATTAACGGCACCATCCATATCTTGTTGAATAAAGTCTTCCTCAGCGATATCCCAAGATGTGATTTTTACACCATCTATCAATATTTTTCCATAGACTATTATCCCGTTTTCACCAGCAAGTTTTAGATATTGCAGACCATCGCCATTAGAAGTCATAGCAAAGCTCACTCCATCAGCTACCTCCAAATTAGCATTTAGCATGTATTCACCATTGCCAAGATTCGATAGAATTTCAGTATCATTTAGGGTTTGAACAACATCTGAAAAGGAAGAATTGCAGTTTATGACAATGGAATTTTCACCCTCATTATAGCCTATGCAAGCTAGTTCTCCGGCTTCAGCTACAAAGGGAACATGCTGAGGTTGTTGATATGGTACCAACCCTGTCAAAAGGAAGAGAAGGATAATAGCTGCAACAGTAGTAGTAGAATGCTTGTTAAGATTGGTTAGGCAACTGTTACTTTGAGATTTATCTAGAGGATGCAATTGTGCTTAACTGAGCCTAAGGTCTTGGAAGGAGATATATATACTTGCAGGATAACAGCAAGGCTCTGTTAACTTAGGGCAAGTTCCATAGCTAGGCGTATCCTGGCATTACATTGGTTATGGAACGTACTAGAACACACCCAGCTATAGTTAGGTATGGCATTTACCTGTATTTTAGCTCTAGGAGCTTTAGGCTAGCAGCCAGATCACTGGCACCAATAAAGAAAAGGAGCCATGTATCGTTATGGAACTGGTTACAGAAATATTCGGATCTGGCAGCAGATAGATTTAGAATAGATAGAAG
>JBQGBZ010000192.1:0-20618 GCA_052038215.1 Nitrososphaera sp. | reverse complement strand
ACAACAACACAGACAACACACAAACAGACACACAACAATCAGATAGATACCGTTAACGAGGAGCAAACGGTACAGGTAGATGAAACAACCGCAAAACACGACTCTCCGCTGGCAATCAGAGGTGAAGGATTCCAGCCAGATACACCGATCCAGATATTCATAAACAATGTTCCAATAACAACTGTAATAACAAATGTTGAAGGATCATTCAACACAGTCATTATTGTGCCAACCACGGTGGCTGCGGGCAGTGCCCAGGTGGTCGTCAGAAGCGAGCAGACCAACATTATTCAAACTGTCGATATAATAGATTTGAATGGGACGACTGAAGGACCTTCAACACTTCGCTTAACTGCAGTATCTGCAACCGACAATGGGGAAGCTCTGCGTAACGCACGAGTCACAATATTTGATGCAAGCAGCGGTGAGGTAATAGAGCGCGGCAGGACTCCGATGGATATAGAGCTTCAAGAAGGTATCTACTCTATATTTTACTCTGACTTTGGACGCTTTGAATTTGAGTCTGCAGAGCCTGGGACTTGGATAAGTACACCCAACGGGGGCTCCGGCCTTATAACGATCAGAGAAGGGAGAAATACTACGGTTACTGCTTTATATAGCGAGCGACCCGCGCCTCCTCCCCCTCCAAGGGTGACAGACAATTCCCTTACACTTCGCACAGAAGACACTCAGGGGAATCTAATACAGGGCATGTTTGTAACGATCTATGATGCAGATGTTGCAGAAAAAATAGAGCAGGGTTTCACAGAACTAAGAGTTGATGATCTGCCGCCAGGCACCTATCCTATATTCTTCGCAAACTTTGAAGATCTTGTATTCCTAAGCGCGTCTCCCGGCGCATGGAGCCAGACTCCATTTGGTGGAGTGGGTATTGTGACTATACCAGATGATGGCGAAGACCATAATATTGTAGTGACAGCGCAGTACAATAGAACCACAATAGTTGTAGAGCAGTTCAACATACACGCGCCACTAGATGTTGAGGGGAACATATTTACTATTACGTCGAATCAGACACGCCCTGAAGGACCGTTTGTATTGTCTGGAACATTTGCGCTGAGAGTAAGCGACGAAGAGCCTGTTAGTGCAACTCTCTCTGCTTACCTTACGTCAGTAAGGGAAGACTCAAATGAAAATGTAGACCTAGAGTCACAGAGGAGCAGAGATCACGATACCTTCCAGATAGTGGATCTCAAGCCAAGAGTGGCAAGACCCATTGGACCAAACGGTTATGTAATTTCTGGAACTGCCGACCTACTGCTTAATGGCGACATGTATTCCAATGATGAAAGAGTACATGTAATATTGAGAGGCGGCGAGGAGCTAACACCAACCAACATCGAAATTGACTTCCGCGGTGACCAACGCTATTCTGCAGCCAATAGGCTTGACACATTATATGGGGTCATAATCTCTGGGTTCCAATAGCACACAAAAAGATAGGTGTTTTTTAGCCTTCTTTTTTGTCTACAACACTTCTAACTGTTGTGCACTACTAAATAAAACAAGAAAGCTCTTCTCTGAGAGTGAAATTCTGCGACGTAGTAAACTCAATCGATAGATGTATCAATGAATGTATCCATGGTCAACAATATCTAATGAAAGCACACACTTCTTCTTTCTTAAAGGGGCTATCAACTACCAATTAGTATGGTGAATACAAAATTGATTGATGCCTGCGAGCGAATCGTTGATGCTTACGACTCGTAGTAGGAAATACTGAGAGGATTTTGAGATAGTAGCAGTATTTCTGTATGTCAATAGCTTCTGCATGATTTGCGTTTTGTGAAATTAATCTTGAAGGTTCCATATGCTAATTTCTTCCCGGGAGTTATAATATAGAGAAAGCTTTGTTTCTAGTAACATGATTGGATAGCTTGATATATATTCATCTCGTTGTATTCCTGAACCTTAAGTCATCCTTTTAATCTATCCGACGTCACTTCCCGTTGCTATTCCATAACCCATCTTCTTCCTTGCACTTTCCATTTTTTCAACAAAAGACTGGCCCCAATGGCGTTGATACTTAGGTTTGATATTCAGTGTAATTTCGAAATTGTCTGCTTCCAGCTGCAGTTCGAAGGCCTTGCCTGTCTTTGCTACCTGAAACCCTCCGTCAGACATTTGCTGAATTATGTTTATAGACTCAGTTTCATCGTACTCTGCTGAGTAATTTGTAACAAGACTATTTGGAATTTCAGGGTTGAAATCTGCCATGGCCTTAATTATACGCTTCTGCCCCTGATCACTACATTTAAGCTCAAAGCTAAGCAAAACTTTCTTCCTGTTTTCGGCCATGCTGTGATGTGTTATACCAGCCTAAAAAATTTTTCTATCTGAAATATTTATGATATTATCATGGGAGATCATGTATATTCTCGTTCATAAATTGTAATTAATATATATATAGTTTGTTTAGAGTGGGGTCAGATGTGAGTGAAGGAGTCTGAATTCTCCTCTAGTTAAGGTGAGAGAGGTTAAATTTTCATAAATGCTAGAAGATTTTGGGCCCACTGCATGACCTTCTACACAAACAGAAATACGGTGTCCTTAGCTGTCAAGTATCATGGACATATCAATGAATACTGGATTACAAACAAATAAGTTCCACGTATAGATTTCAGAAGATTTTACAAGGTAACGATTGTATTTAGCACGCTATTCTTATCTACCATTAAGTGCATAATGCGAGTACCATGTGTGACTGGAACTTCGAACAAATGAAAGAAAAAGAGGTAGTTAGCGCAAAAGCCAAGGCAAAAGACATCGAGGCTTTTGAAAAGAAGGAAGAAGAGAAACCACTGACTACAATCAGTTAGTCTGAAAATACACATTAGAAGAATAATTCACTAATCTCTAATCTCCTTTTTTCTTTATCTAAATAATGTGAGTGAGGAGCTGTTAAAGAAAAAATGACAGTAATAATGAATAGAAACGCTTACCAAACCTTTCTCAGCTTGATATTATAGGCAAGGCCAAATCTGTGAGCTTCGTCTCGAGCATGCTGCAGCATTTTAAGGCCTGAGTTGCTCTTCGGCAGCACAATCGGCTCTTTGAAACTAGGCACATAGATTTCTTCATTTTCCTTTGCCAGACTGATGCAGGGGACATCTGAGATCCCCAAGCTTCTAAGGGACATGACGGCTGCCCCAAGCTGGCCGCGCCCACCATCTATCAGTATAAGATCGGGAAGTTTTTCGCCTACAGAGGAATAACGCCGTCGAACAAGTTCGCCTATCATCGCAAAGTCATTCTGCCCTACTACTGTGGTTATGTTGAATCTTCTATAGAGGCTCTTGCTCGGCTTACCATTGATAAATCTAACACATGACCCAACTGCAATTGATATTCCAAGGTTCGATACGTCAAAGCAATCAATGACTTCCGGCATAGACATAAGCTTTAAAGCATTTTTAAGCTCTACTACTGCTGGGTCATAGCCCTTTTCAACATATATCGAAAGATTGCGCATGATGAGGTCCATAAGTTGCCGCTTGTCCTTTGTAAGCGTCTTTTCGACATTAAAGACGCTCACATTATGCCCTGCTATTTTTTCAAGTGACATTTCTAATACTTGTTTGTCCTCAAGGTCTTCATTGACATAGACGAACCGTGGGATTACTGGGATCGAAGAGTAATACTGTAGAAGAAATGAGGAAAGTGAGTTGTCGCCTACTAGATCAAATTCAAACTTTTTTCGATCGCTTATAACACCACGGGTCCTGCGTAATGCCATCACATGAGCTACTCCCTTTTTGGTATCTTTTAAAATACTAATGTACTCTTCATCGTGGTTACGGTTGACAGCCTTTTCCATCTTTTGCTTAATGCGCAGGTTGTTCAGTCTATATAGAGTATCACGGACCTCTTTTGCCCTTTCATAGTCGCCAAGCTCCGATGCACGTTTCATCTCCGCGTGCATCTTCTCGACAAACATATCAATACTGCTCTTACCTTCCAGTATGTTTTGCAATGCTACTATATTCGTCATATACTGCTCACGCATTACATTTGCTATACACGGCGCGTCGCAATTCTTGATAAAGTACTGGAGACATGGGACTTTGGGCAGTCTATTGCATACTCTTACTTTGAATAATTTTCGCAATAGTCCAACAGTCAGGTATTTAGAACTACCTCGCACGAAGGGCCCGTAGATTTTCCCTTTTGGCCCTGTGAATTCCCCTGCTCTGTTGCGTCGGGCTACTAGGAGACGAGGAAATGCCTCATCTGTTATTTTTAGATAAGTGTCGCGCTGCTGATCTTTCAGTTCGATATTGAAGACCGGTCGGTACCGCTTAATGAGGTTGGACTCAAGAAGAAATGCCTCTATCTCATTGTCTGTAACTACAAAGTCTATATCTGCTATCCTGCTAACAAGCCTGCTAGTCTTCCATCCTAATTTGAGATCTTGTCTGACAAAATAAGAGCTGATGCGTTTTCGCAGGTTCTTGGCTTTACCTATGTAAATTATCCCACCTGCGCTATCTTTCATTAGGTAGACACCTGGTTGCTCTGGAATGCGCTTTTCTTTTAGAATTGTGGTGGTCAAAGTCATTGATTTGCCCTCTGCAATATCATACTATCAACTGAAAACTTTGGCTTCAAATACTCGCCAGTATAACTGTTAATGCTTTCGCTTACCTCCTCTGGAGTACCTGATACAACTATTTGCCCACCTGCTGCGCCACCTTCTGGTCCAAGGTCTATTATCCAATCTGCCGCTGTAATGACATCAAGGTTGTGCTCGATGATTATGACTGAGTTGCCTAGGTCAACCAGTCTTTTCAGTACATTTAGCAGCTTGCTTACGTCTGCAAAGTGTAGACCCGTAGTAGGTTCGTCTAAAATGTAGACCGTCTTGCCAGTATCGCGCTTTGACAGCTCTGCGGCAAGCTTAATTCTCTGGGCTTCACCCCCAGAGAGCGTGGTTGCAGGCTGCCCTAGCCTCAGGTAGCCAAGGCCCACGTCGCTTAGAGTCTGGAGCTTTTTGGTAATAGTCGGTATCGCATAGAAGAATTTTAGTGCTTCTTCGACAGTCATATCAAGCACATCTGAAATTGTCTTACCCTTGTACTTGATTGTAAGAGTCTCAGAATTATAGCGTCTACCTTTGCATTCATCGCAAGTGACGTAGATATCGGGCAAGAATTGCATCTCTATCTTTTTCGAGCCGCCACCTTCACATGAGTCACATCTACCCTCTGAGACATTGAATGAGAATCTGCCAGCTTTGTATCCCATCTCTCTTGCTTGGGGTGTCTTAGCGAATAGTTCGCGTATTGGTGTAAATGCGTTGACATAAGTGGCTGCATTTGATCTTGGGGTTCTGCCAATTGGAGACTGGTCTATGCCTATTACCTTGTCTATATGTTCTAGGCCTGTTATCTTATCATATCTGCCTGCTCTTTCTTTTGAACCGTAAAAGTGTGAGGCGAGTGCCCTGAACATTATATCGTTTACGAGTGTAGACTTACCTGAGCCTGAAACACCGGTGACGACTGTCATGCACCCTAGTGGAAACCTGACATCAATAGACTTTAGATTATTCTCACATGCATTATGGACCGTCAGCCACTTGCTTGGCTTTCTTCGTTCATGCCGGTGGGCAACCCGTTGATCTCCTCTGAGAAAAGCACCTGTAATAGAATTAGGATTATTTACGATCTCACCAAGCGGGCCACTTGAAACAATAGCGCCTCCGTGGCTGCCGGCTCCTGGGCCTATATCTATTATCCAGTCAGAGTTTCGTATAACCTCTTCATCATGTTCTACAACAATGAGAGTATTGTCTAGGTCTCGAAGTTTTTTGAGGGTATCAATTAGCCGCATGTTATCACGCTGGTGCAGGCCGATCGTTGGCTCGTCTAATACGTAGAGCACACCTGTCAGGTTTGACCCAATCTGAGTTGCAAGTCTGATTCTTTGAGACTCGCCACCTGAAAGTGTGGCAGTCATTCTATTGAGAGTCAGATAATTGAGCCCTACATTTAATAGAAAATCGAGTCTTGACATGATCTCCTTTAGTATAGTCTTTGCAATGTAGCGCTCAGTTTCTGTGAGTTCTAACGTTTGAAAGAAGCGATAGCACACATCTATTGACATGTCAGATACATCCATTATCGATTTGTTGTCTATCTTGACAGCCAAAGCTTCGTCACGCAGGCGCCTGCCATTGCACAACTCGCAGGGGCGCTCGCGCATGAATTGCATTAGGTCTTCACGCTTTGACTCTGATTCGGTTTCGCGGTAAATACGCTCAAGGTTTGGTATTACACCCTCAAATGATCCACGATACTCCCATCTGCTGTCAGAATAACGTGATTGGTATTTGTAATGGATGCTCTCGTCACTGCCATAGAGTATTACCCTAATTTGTTCTGGCCTCATTTTGGATATTGGAGTCGCAAGGTCGAAACCAAACCTTCTGCCTACATCACGCAACATTGAAGATCTAAATGTTGCAAAATGTCCAGTCCACGGTTTTATTGCTCCTTCTATTATGCTCTTTGACTTGTCTGGTATTATCAAATCTGGATCAAATTCAATTTTGATGCCAAGTCCATTACATTCTCTGCATGCTCCATATGGAGAATTGAATGAAAAGGTTCGGGGCTCCAAATCTCCAAGTGAAATACCGCAATGAGGACAGGCATTCCTCTGCGAATACATTGTCTCCTTATTGTCAACTGAAACTACAACAACTCCTCCACCCGCCTTAAGCGCAGATTGTATCGAGTCAAATAGCCTGCTCTTGTCTTCTGGTGAGGGTTTTAATCTATCTACTATTACTTCTATATTGTGTTTTTTTTGTCTATCAAGCCTTGGATAATTGTTGGATTTTTCTTCCTTCTCCTCCTCTTCGTCGTCGAGACGCGTCACCTCTCCATCCAGCCTAATGCGAGAGAAGCCCTCCTGCTTGAGTTGATCGAATAATTTTTCATATGTTCCTTTCTTGCCCTGTATGACTGGACCCAAGATCATAACGTTCTTACCTTCTGCTGTTTTCATTATGGTTTCTGTGATTGCGTCAGCTGACTGGCTGGCTATTTTTCTGCCACACTTTGGGCAGTGAGGTACGCCTATTCTTGCAAACAGAAGACGTAGATAGTCGTAGATCTCTGTCACAGTGCCAACAGTTGAGCGAGGGTTTTTGCTTGTCGTCTTTTGCTGTATGGATATTGCTGGCGACAAACCATCGATTGAATCAACATCAGGCTTGTCCATCAATTCTAAAAATTGTCTCGCATAAGCTGATAATGATTCTACATAACGTCTCTGACCTTCTGCATATATTGTATCAAATGCAAGCGTTGATTTCCCAGAGCCAGACAGGCCTGTAATGACTACCAATTTATTCTTTGGTATTTCGACACTGATATTCTTGAGATTGTGCTGTCTTGCTCCTTTGATAATTATCTTGTTGTGCATTACATTATGACACCTTTGAAAACACCGGCTCGCCAAGAGCCTTTCTTATCTTATCCAGTTTTTCGCGAAACATTATTGCCTTTTCAAACTCTAGCTCTTCTGCAAACCGCTTCATAGTAGTTTCTGTCTCTACAGCGAGCTTGAACAGGTCATCTCTTGCCATAGACTTTGTCTCCACTTCGACATCAGCCACTTTCTTAGTACTTTCTGGTATTGACTTAACTACTGTCTTTGGAGTTATCTTGTGCCTCCTGTTATATTCCAGCTGCTTTTTGCGTCTGCGTTCTGTTTCTTCAAGTGCTTGCTTCATTGACTGGGTAATATGATCTGAATACATTATGACAGTACCGTCAAGGTTTCTTGCTGCTCGACCAAATGTCTGAATTAGGCTGGTCGTATTGCGCAAGAATCCCTCCTTGTCTGCGTCAAGGATTGCAACTAGGGAAACTTCTGGGATATCAAGGCCTTCTCTTAGCAGGTTGATGCCTACTAAAGAATCAAACTCGCCGAGACGTAGCTGTCTTATAAGTTCTGTACGCTCAAGTCCCTCAATCTCAGAGTGAAGATAGCGTACAAGCACATTGTTTTTCGCAAGAAATTCTGCCAGATCTTCTGCCATCCTCTTTGTCATTGTGGTGACAAGCGTCCGCTGGTTCTTCTTTGCTCTGTCCTTTATCTCTTTTATCAAATCCTCCATCTGGTTTTTAGTGGACCGGATCTCGACCTTAGGATCTACAAGTCCTGTAGGGCGCACTAGCTGCTCAATGACCTGCAGACTACTCTTTAATTCGTAGGGACCTGGAGTAGCGGATACAAAAATCGCATTCTTGAGGTACTTCTCAAACTCTTCAAACTTGAGTGGACGGTTGTCGTATGCGCTTGGCAGACGAAACCCGTAGTCAATTAGCATCTTTTTGCGTGAATAGTCGCCATTGTACATGCCATGCAATTGTGGTAATGTAACATGCGACTCATCAATTACTAACAAAAAGTCATCACCAAAAAAATCAAGCAAGCAGTAGGGCGGCTGACCCGGCGCCCTTCCATCTAAATGACGTGAGTAATTCTCAATTCCTGAGCAGTAGCCAAACTCCTCTATCATCTCAAGATCGTATTTTGTGCGCTGCATAAGCCTCTGCCTTTCAAGTTCTGACGGCAGGTTTGGAAGCCAGTTCCCCAATTCACGCTTGATTGAGGAAATAGCCCTGCTACGAGAGTCGTCGTCAGTGATGTAGTGCTTGGCCGGAAATATCTTGACTGTGTTTACGTCTCGCAATTTCTTCATGGTGACATGGTCATGTATGCTTATCTGCTCAACCTCGTCGCCGAACATTGAGATCCTAATAATGTCATCGGAATACCCCGGGATGATATCAATTGTGTCACCTTTGACTCGAAGGTTACCGGGCACAAGTGATATATCATTTCGCTCATAACGCGCTTCGATGAAATTATGAATTAACAGTTTTCGGTCGATTGTCATTCCTCTTGTCACTGAAATTGCGTTTTTCTCCCACTCCTTTGGAGAGCCAAGAGAGTATATGCATGATACTGTAGATACGATTATTGTAGGCTCCCCAGACATTAGCATGGCCGTTGCTTCTAACCTCATCTTCTCTATCTTTTCATTTACCTCAGTGTCCTTTTCGATATAGGTGTCTGTCTGAGGGATGTAACTTTCAGGCTGATAATAGTCATAAAAGCTCACAAAATAGCCGACATTATTCTTTGGAAAGAACTCTTTGAATTCCGCATATAGCTGTGCTGCAAGGGTCTTGTTATGAGAAATCACAAGCATATTCTTGTTTGCACCTGCAATGACATTTGCAATTGTAAACGTCTTACCGCTGCCTGTCACGCCGAGGAGTGTCTGGCGTCCCACTTTGCTCACGCCTCTGATAAGCTGCTCTATTGCTTCGGGTTGGTCTCCGCTAGGCGGGAAGGCATCTTTTGCCAGTGTAAAACCGGTCGAACTGCTAAGCAAGGTGTTAGCACACCTATTTTTCCGAACGGGCTTATATGGCTAATGCCTCATACCCTTTTGATCTGGTAGTTATATGGAAAGTCTTTGCAATACCTGTACATTTGGTTTGATGAAACATGCTATACGAAAATCTTTTGTTTAACTAGTGTAATATCTAGAGTCATGGACAGACTCGACATTCCTCAAATAAGCAAGCACGAGTTCTTGGAATTTTTGCAAGATGAGGGTAAAGTGCGACTAGACGATTATATTGAGGGTGCAGTTGAGGTAGCGGAAGAAGTCCATTCTGGCTTAATGCGAGAAGATGGCACTTCGCCGTTCCTTGAAACCCACACTTGGCCGGTTACAATGGATGTTGTACAACATTATCGCTCAGTCAATCGTAATATTACGAGTGTAGAAATTGCAACCGCAATTCTACATGATGTCATGGAAGATGATGAAAGAATCTTAAACCTACACGAATCCAAGTCGTACGGATTTGAAGCCTATCTTGCATATCGGTTTGGCAGCAGGATCCCAGACATTGCAAGTGAACTTAAGATCAGGCCCCTTGAAAACTATGCAGGGATAACCGATCAGGAGCGTCAGCTGGAGCGTTTTTTTGAATACTGCGATATCCTCCGCGACGCAGAGTATGATGTTAAGGTAATCAAACTGGCAGACAGGCTCAACAATATGTTGTTTATTCTGAATGTTCCGGGGCATGATAAGATAAGGCGCTACATGCGAGAAGCAGAGGACTTTTATATTTCATATACAATGCTGCCACCCAAAATGCCTCATTTTTATCAAAGCATAAGAGCCGCTTATGAGAGGCTGAGGACTTTGTCGACTCAAAAGATGGTTGCGGCATAAAATTCTCTTTACAAACAATTTAATGAGAGCAATTTATGGGGATAAGGCATCTGATAGATATTGACGACGACAACAAATGACCTCAATGTCGCAGTTATTGTAAAATTAGAACCTGATTTCTCTGAAGGGAATGTTAGCTACAACGCAGATGGTACACTAAATAGGGCGGAAACAAAGAGCATACTTGGACCCCATAGTGCTATCGCATCAAATGCAGCATTTTACGCCAAGGTCAAATATGGCGCCCGAGTTGCAGTTGGAACGATGGGTCCTCCTATTGCCGAGAGCGCTCTGCAACAAGCGCAACTATTATGTGATGCTGACGAATTACATCTCTACAGCGACAGAATCTTTGCAGGTGCCGATACGCTTGCTACGGCGGAAGTGCTCAGAGCTGGCATGTCTAAGGTAGAAGGAGGCAAGGTGAACATCGTATTTTCCGGACACAGGGCATCTGACGGCGAGACTGGCCAGACAGGACCTCAGACTGCTTGGAAGCTGGGCTATACTTTCCTTGGTAATGTAGTAGATTATAACGTTGATCTGGAGAGTCGACTTGTGAGGGCAAAGCGCTTGATCTCCCTTCAAGGGTTTTATGATATCATTGAAGAGGTTGAGGCGCCCCTTCCGGTTTTCATATCTATTGACCCTTCTTACAAGGCATTTTTTAACACCGTATCACAAAGGCTTGCGTTTGAAAAATATCAGAAGGAAGCAAAACTCAGGGCAGAAAACTACAAACAATTCCTGAAGGTCTTAAACACACAGCAACTAGGCATCGATCCAAAACTAGTTGGATTGCCCGGCTCACCAACGATTGTTTACAAAGTTGAGCGCATACCAAAAGCGAAGGCTAGCAGAAAAGCCGAAGTTATCGATGGGGCTAACCGTGAACAAATTGCAAGGGTGGTATCCAACATGTATGAGGCACTTGAAGGCATGGTGATCAAATAATATATGAAGTCATCATCAAAGTATCAACACCTCTATGTTGTCGTAGAGCATGAAGACGGTATTCCCGTGCCTGTCAGCCTCGAGATGTTGGGTGAGGCTAGGCGGCTCATGGATGGTTTTAATAAGAAATATTCCTCTGACGAGAAAGTGGTTGCAGTTGTCCTTGGACACAATGTTCGCAAGTTGTGTGAAGAACTTATTTTTTATGGCGCTGATGCAGTAATCTGCGTAGATAGCCCTGAACTTCAACACAGGAGGAACCTCATAGACACCAAGGTCATAAGCCAGATAGCAAGGAGCAGTGAGCTGGTGGCGAAGTTTTCTAATGCTTCTGAATTTATAAAGCCACGGTACATGTTTTTTGCCGCAGACAGCATAGGGAGGCAAATGTCATCTACAGTTCTTGCAGAGCTTGAATCAGGGCTTGCGTCGGACATTAACAAACTTGTTATCGAGGACTTGGAAATAAAACATGAACATAAGACAAAGGGACAATCAATGAAATATGAAAAAACTCTTGAAATGTATAGGCCAGATTTCTCTGGGTTCCTTTGGACTACTATTCTTTGCCTTGATAACCGTAACCCTGCTAATGAGCGTGAATATCATCCACAGGCGTGCAGCATAATTCCTGGCGTGTTTGCTCCAATTGAGCGAGATACATCAAGGCGAGGAGCAATAGTAGAGTATGTTCCAAAATTTGACGAAAAGGATCTTCGGGTAAGAGTACTTGATAGAAAAATAGTGAAAAGTGCAGTCGACTTTGACAGTCACAAGGCTGTAGTAAGCTTTGGCAAGGGTGTCAAGGATTCACCAGAGCAGAACATAAAGTTAGTAGCTGAGCTTGCAAAAGAAATTGAAGCCGAAGTTGGCATTTCGCTTCCAATATCAAAAAAGCCGTTTTCTGTAAGTGAATCTATAAACTCCAACTATATGATTCCTGATAGGGTCATAGGAACGAGTGGTCGCAAGGTAGCACCATTGCTCTATATTGCAATAGGGATAAGTGGAGCCATGCAACACATTGCAGGCATGAAAGAGTCCGGCTTTATACTGGCAATTAATCCAGATGAAAACTCGCCTATAAAAGACGAGTGTGATGTATTTATCAAGGGAAGAATGGAGGATGTGATACCACTCTTGCTTGAAGAACTGAGAAAGCAAAGGCCTACAATAGAGGTGAAGAAATAATATGGAGCATTATGACGTTGCAATAATTGGTGGTGGATCCGCTGGCCTTGCAGCCTTAAAACGGCTGTCTGACTTGAACAAACAAGCAATATTAATTGAAGCCGGCAGGAAGGTCGGGAGCAAAAATATTTCTGGTGGTATATTATATTCTAAGAAACCGAAACATGGCAAGACGTATAACGTTGAAGACATTTATCCCGGATTTCTGCAGGATGCTCCTATCGAGCGCAAGATAACTCACTATATGCTGCATGCGACCTCCAATGACAAGATATTCACAATGGACTTAACTGCAGCACATGAATATCAAGCGAACTTTGGGTATTCTGTACTTCTCAATAGGCTGAATGGGTGGTTTGCAAAGCAGGCTGGTGAAAGTGCAGAGCGGCAGGGCGGCGGCATAGTTTCAGGCGTGCACGTTCGTTCGTTAAGCTGGCAGGATGAAAAAAGAGTAATTATCGAAACTGATGAATTAGAGCCCTTTGAAGCAAAAGCAGTAATTGCTGCAGATGGCGTCAACTCGGAAGTTGCGGAAATGACTGGTGCTAGGGCAAAATTTACGCCAGAGCAGCTTTATCAAGGCGTAAAGGTCATAGTCAAATTGCCAGAAGAGATAATCGAACAGCGATTCGAAATTGGACCCGATGAAGGCGCTGCCCATCTATTTGCTGGAGACATCACACTTAGCCACATTGGGGGCGGATTTTTGTATACAAATCTAGATACACTTTCTGTAGGTGCAGTCTATCACTATGACTCACTTATGGAAAGGCCATCGGAGCCATATACGCTGATAAACGCTCTGTTAAAGAATCCTCTAGTTACAGAATTCATCAAAGATCAAGTGGCAATCAAAGAGGAAATAGACAAGAACCTGCCAAAGGAGGAACAGCTTAGGACACGCTTCGCAGTTAGCAAATTAATAAAGACCTGGAATGAACTTCGCGATATATATTACTCTCGTGATGGAAGGAAAAAGCTGGTCGAAAGCGGTAAGTACAAATCGGAAGAGGAAATCCGAGCAAGGCTTGATTATGTCCAGAATGAACTTGCCACAAAATACAACACAAAATTTGTCACTGATTACATTGAGCTTGAATATGGAGCCAAACTGGTGCCAGATGGCAAGCGCTGTGCAATGAAAAAACCCTACTACAAAAATATCCTGTTTATAGGTGATGCAGCAGGAAGAGGAGTTTTTATCGGACCGCGAATAGAAGGACTCAACGTCGGCATTGACGATGCGGTAAGGGCAGCAGATGCAGTTGCAAGATCTATTGATAGAAACGATTTTTCCACTCGTTATATGGGCGAATTCTACAGCCAGTCAATAGAAGAGAGCCCATACACAAGGGATATGAAGGAAATAGACAAGGATTATCTAAAGATATTCCTAGACGCTGCACGAGATGTACCCAAGGATATTATCGGACAGCGCTACGGCGTAGTATTCAAGCTAATGTCAAGCGGCACACTAAGAGGGCTGGCTGTAGGCTTTGCGAACATTCTTGGCTATGATAGGTTATTACCATTGGTCGAATCAGAAGACACATACGTTCAGGTGCCAATAGAACTTGCAGAAAAGATGGGGAGGCATGTTCGAGCAACTTATGAACCTACAATACCTACGATAGCCCAGCGCATCGCACAGCTGAAATATGATGACGATAGGAACTCACACATCAAGGTGCTTCATCCAAACTCTGAATTCATGAAAAAGATCGTGACCCTTTGTCCTACACTCTGCTACAGTATGGAAAGAGGAGGTGAAGTTACGCTTCAGCATGAAGCCTGCATCGAGTGTGGAACCTGTGCCAAGGAAACAGAGTGGCACCACCCAAGAGGAGAAAAAGGGGTGATCTATCAGTACGGCTAGCCATCTAGTTCTTCCACTTTATTGAGCAGCCAATAGAAGGCTCAAAGTCCTTCTCTATCTTCTCCGCTCTTAGCAGCTTGCGAATATTGTTCTCCATAACCGGTACTGTAGGCCTAGCCTCTGGCTCAAGTGCATCGTTTATCCTACCGTGAAATACCAACCTATGATCTGCATCAAATAGGAATGGGTCTGGAGTGCACACTGCGCCATATGTCCTCGCAACATCTTGGCTTTCGTCTATTAGATAGGGAAAATTGAGTTTGTGCTCATTTGCAAATATAAGCATGTTATCAAAGCCCTCACCTTCATAGTTTGGATCATTGCTATTGATGCCAATAACTTGAAGCTCTGATATATTGAATTTGTTCTGCAAATCCACAATGTCACCAATCCTTGCTTTGACGTAGGGACAGTGATTGCAAATGAAGACGACAAGTGTTGTCTTGCTCTTATGATCCTGTAATGAGTGCATTATATTATCCACACCCTTCAGTGTAAAATTTGGTGCCTTACTACCTGAATTGAGAACCTGAGGTGATGAAGCAGTTTTGACCATAATAGATCATGCGATTTGTAGATGTTATATATATTTATCACAAAAGCGCTGCTATTCATTGCGGGAGTCAAAAACTGATGGATAAAAGAGCTTGACAGATAATAATTCTTATTCCTTAGTTTGCCTTGATGTATAAATGTCAGATTCAATTGATACCATATTACAGCTTCCCCAGCGCAAGATTGTTGTAGCAGAGAATGATGTTTTCTTGGACAAGCAAATAAAAAACGATATTTTCATTCTGCTGGTAGAAGAATCAACGGGTTCAGCAGGCGGAAGGGCAGCAGGCTTTGGTTACAGACGAGTTGAGAGGATATATGGCTTCTCTTGCTACGAAAGCGGAAAGTGTACAAAATTCTTTGACACAACTGAGCAAGACAAGATCGATCAGTTCGACATACCATACAGTGCAGTTGCAATGGATATTAGGCTTTCCGATGGCAAACCGTATGTATTGCAGGGGATAGTAGATCCTAGTAATGTGGCAACCTATCGTTCAGTTGTAAGCAAGCTAAAATAGGCTTACGGACCAAAGAACATCTAGCAATGTCAGAAGACCATCAGCGCCTTGAGCAAACTGCCTCTGCATTAGAGGACTTGATTTACATGGGTGCGATTAGGCTTGTAGACAAGGGAGACCGTGCGCTGTTGTCACCGCAGCTGTCTCTCGTAGTTTCAAATATGATGTCAAGTATGAAGATTGACGAGGGTGCTGATAACAACGAAATAATGAAACTAATGTACTATTCTCTACTGATCTTTATGGGTGAGTACTTGAAGGTGCCCAAACCTTTTATGATGGCACTTGGAAATGATCTAGAGAAAAACCGCGACAGCATGGAGTCTGGTGCAATAGTCACCAATTATGTTACCGTATTAACTGAGATCTGGCTCCACAATCGTCAGCAGCAGAAGAAATAGTAGAATGGAAAAGTAGCTGACTCTTGCGGAAGTGGCATTCAATTAAAAGTGCACATGCCTCTTTCTCTTTCTTTCTCTTTCTGAGAATATTCTCAACTATTCTCATTCATTCACTGTCATTCCTAATGATTGGAAGGCTTTCAAGCTCAGAAACATCCTGATAGAAATGGCATATGATTTTTAAGAACAGCTGATTTAATGACTTCTACGATGTTTGGTGTAGTATCGCTCAAGCCGTCAATAATAGAAACAATCCCATTGCTGACAAAGCCTAAGCCCAAGGTGTGGATTGAAGCATATGGTTGCTCGGCAAGCATGGCTGATTCTGAGATGATAGGGGGAATATTAAAGGAGGCTGGCTATGAAATTGCAACCAAGAGGAGCGAGAGTGCTCTCAACCTAATTGTCACATGCTCTGTTAAGGATACAACCGAGCACAAGATGATGAGTAGGATCAGGACCATGGTCAAATCGGGCAAGCCGCTCGTTGTTGCAGGTTGCCTGCCAAAGGCAGACAAAGCAAAAATAGAATCAGCGAGTTCATCGGCAAGTCTTATTGGACCCAACTCTATTGACAAAGCACCTGATGCAGTAAGGTCAGCCCTTTCAGGTGACAGGCTGGTGGCCCTTAAAGACTCTGAACTTGATAAGATCAATATTCCAAGGGTCAGACTTAACCCTGTGATCAGCATAGTAGAGATAGCAAATGGATGCATGAGCGAGTGCACCTTTTGCCAAACAAAAATTGCCAAAGGACGGCTTAGAAGCTATCGCATAGGCGATATCGTAAGAGAGATCAAATCCGATATCAAAAGTGGTTGCAAAGAAGTCTGGCTTTCCTCAACCGACAATGGATGCTATGGAAGAGACATAGACACCAACCTTGTAGATCTTCTACGGGCATGCTGCTGCTCTATAGAAGGCAACTTCAAGATTAGAGTCGGAATGATGAATCCTATGTATCTTCCTGCAATCCTAGATAGGATGGTCAGTTTGTTCTGTGAAAACGACAAACTCTTCAAGTTTCTCCACATTCCTGTACAAAGCGGAAGCGACAGAGTATTGAGAAAGATGAAGCGCGGTCACACTTCTAAGACATTCATAGACACAGTTCAGGCATTTAGAGATAAGATCCCTGAGATGACGATTTCAACTGATATCATTGTAGGATTTCCATCAGAAACCGAAGATGATTTCAAACAAACTATTAACTTACTTGAGAGATCTCAGCCGGATATTGTTAATATTTCACGCTATGCTGCCAGGCCAAAGACGGAGGCATCTAGATGGAAGGAAATGAAGGTAAGCTCTCAAATATCTAAGGAAAGGTCAGAGTACCTGCACGATCTTACGAGGAGAATCGCAAAGAAGCGCAACTCCATATGGCGGGAATGGCAAGGAGAAATAGTAATTGATGAGATTGGGAAAGTCATGCAAGGAAGAAACTATGCATACAAACCAGTGGTTATATCTTCCTCAACATCTTCCTCAACAGCAAACGCGGCTGCTGATCGTCAAATTTTACTTGGTGATATTGTAAATGTAAAAATTTTTGATTTTTCCAACTTTTCATTGAAGGCAAATGTAATCTAGTGACAAGCTAAACTTTGTTAGGTTGTGATTAGCTTTTGATTAATCACCAAAGCTTTTTAACTTGACGTCGGTATCTCTGTGCGGGGGAGCTTGGGGGATCTTGGAGGAAGATCTATCTATCAAAAATCCTATGTTGCTGGTGGGCATCGGCGGCGTAGGGAGTAAAATCGCAGCTGCAGCGAGTGCGGCTCTTGAATGCAAATGCCTATTGATAAGCAACGATAAGAAGGATTTGGTAAATAATGATAGGTGCACTGCTATTTTTGTTCGTTCTGGTGAATGGGTTAATCCTTCTTGTTACAAGTTACGCTCATTTGTAGAGGGTCATCGAAATGAGATGGCTGAGGCGATGCACGGCTACTCGACAGTTATTGTCGTATCAAATTTAGCCGGCAGAGCAGGCACTGCAATAGCGCCGCTTGTATGCAAGATGGCAAAAGATTCAAGAATTTCGGTAATCTCTATAGCAATTATGCCCTTCAAGTATGAGACCGATCGCATTTTCAGCGCTGGGACCGCTTTAAGAAGAGTGCGCGATGTTTCAGATTCTACAATAGTGATGGACAATGATGCATTTTTGGACAATAATCCAGAGCTGTCTCAGCATGATTGCTTTGCCATAACAAACAATGCAATAATTGAAGTAATTGCCTCAGTCTCATCTGACATGATAAAACCCTCAATGAACGTGCTGTGCACAAGCAGAGCAAGACCTAGCTCAGAATCTTCTCTGCGCGACTCACTTGCAATGCTATATGATACTATACCAGATGCAAGTACCATCAAAAGAGCAATGGTGTATGTAATGGGAGGTAAAAGAATCTCTATCGGTGAGCTGAACAAGTTGGTAAGCTGCGTGCGAGGAATATTCAAAGAGGATGGCTCAATAGAAGTTGGGATGTTATCCTCTGTGTCAGCTTCTAACAGCACCCGAGTTCACCTTGTTGCATCAGCCCCGCAAAAAACTCGATTTGATAGCTATGATCCCTTGGGCGAAATAATTCCAGATGTACTTGACTGGGAGGAACCTGATTCAGCTCCTGACATCAAGCTGACTATACCTGCCATGGATTAGGTTATATTATATATATATAGCATGATTGTTGAAGCAATAGTGTAGGGAAGAGAGCGAGATATCTCGCTAATGATACCAGATGATATCGTGTAGTTGCAGATGCATAGCATGTAAGAGTCAGCAGCTTGAAAGCAACCAGTTTGTGGCGCATGACGGTTTTGATGATATTCATCATACATGCAAATCCTGTGGCACACATTTCAATCATTTAGATGGGGAGACGTACTCAAAATGCGAAATTTGCAAATTTCCCTAACTGCGCATGTTCGGATGTATATCTAACCTCTTTTATTTATCATGTATTACTAGATCCTGTAATTGTCTTAGCCATTGACCCTGATGTTGCTTCTATTATAATAACAGGATATTAACCGCAATAATGGTAAAGTTTTATGTGAAAAGCTATTTGGGGGAATAATTCTTTAATGCCTTTTTCGATGGTGGATAAGTACAACGATGAAAAAAGTTCTAGAGTGGTATGTAGAACGGCTTATTTACGAGCGTAAGTCACTCGAGGTATGTTATCACATACGATCGCCATGCCGGCGACGATATCAACAACGGCCATGATGAATATGGCACCTTTGATATCGACAACAAAAGAATTTACGGAAAACACACGCAATTCAATAACATCAACTACACAACATCAAGAACAACTACGAGGAATAACAAGCGGAAAAGGAGGGACTAGGAACAAATGACGTTTGATAAACCATCATCATTGTCGTCATTGGCAAGAACTGGTTCAGTGCTTTCAGCGCTGGTTATTGCGACCTTTTTGTTTGCAGGATCGTTAACAACAGTTCAACAGACAGTAGTAGCAACCAGTATATCACAAGAAGAACAAGACGTTTTAGATACTCAAGACGAAGCAACAGAAAATCTGAGTGAATCAGATAGAGATGTTAATGGCATAGAATTCACTCCTCGTTGGGGAGGTGTATCCACACTACAACCAAATGATGTAAAGGTGTTATTTGCTGACTGCCTTGAAGACGAGTTTGCAGTATCCTATATGTCTATGTTCGAGTCACCAGACGTCGTTGACTACCAGTCATTCCCTGTAGCATTCCCTGACGACTATATGTCGTGGCTAGCAGTTGTCAAGAATACTGACACTACTGCTAGGGTTGCTTCAATAGGCGTTATCTGTGCAGATGAGAACAGCGGCGACGAAGACGACGATGTCAATATAGACGTCAGCACCAAGACAACAATTCAGAACATAGTAAACAATTTTGTCCGAGTAGAGAATAATCAGGTCATAAACCTTAACAACATTGTCGAAGTCCACCAAACGATAACAAACAACGCAATCCAAATTGCAACTATTACCGGCAATAACAACACTGTGAACCAGGTCATCGACCAAAGCGCAGAACAAATATTGAATACCAATACAACCACTCCTGCAGATGTTCAGCAGATAATCGACCAAGATGCAAGCCAGCAGGGAGTAATATCCGGTGGTGGCACTCTTAGACAAGACATAGACCAAGATGCTGACCAAGCAGCCAATGTTACAGGCGGAGCTGGCACTACTGTTGACCAGGGCATAGACCAAGATGCTGACCAAGCAGCCAATGTTACAGGCGGAGGCGGCAATATCGTTGAGCAAGCTATAGGTCAGCGTGGAGAGCAAGCAGCCAATGTTACAGGCGGAGCTGGCACTACTGTTGACCAGGGCATAGGTCAGGGTGCAGGCCAAGCAGCCAATGTTACAGGCGGAGGCGGCAGTATCTTTGACCAGTTCATAGGCCAAGATGCTGACCAATCGGCTCAAGTAACCGGTGATGAAGATTAGGCTACAACTCCTTCCGCAAACTAGACCACAACAAAGACAACAACATGAAATGAACTATACGGACTGAGATAGGCTACAATCAACCTAGCTTGTTTGCCGCGGACGACTGAGTTGGGAGCATTAAAACTCTCACCCTCTTTTTCTTTATTTTCTATAATATTGAAAAAATTTGTAGCAACATAACGTAATAATAATTATATATCAATTGGTCTGTGGACAGAAGCAGAAAAGAAAGCATACTTACACATACGATGCAATCACATATGTCGGATTTTGATCATCCTTATATGTTCTAGCAATCCCTAGTTCCAATTAAATCTAAAGAGACATCTGTGTCATGGACCTCAAATT
>JBQGBZ010000191.1:0-6363 GCA_052038215.1 Nitrososphaera sp. | reverse complement strand
GGATGAGGATGGTGGTGACGATGAAGGAGAGGATGAGGATGGTGATTGAGAACCTGAGCCGGAACCAGAACCTCGAGATGGGGATGGTGGCGATGGTGGAGGAGGAGAAGAAGGCAGCTAAGGTAACGGCTAAAAGGCTCCAATTCTATCCCCTTTTCGCTTTTTTCTTTTTGCACAAGTCTTCCTCTTTCAACTGTCATGGATTAACGCAATCTAAGTATAATAGTCCACAAAGTTTTCTTAAATACTAAAGAAAGACAGGCATTACAGGCTCCCGAAAGGAGCTGGGTGAAGCTATCTTAACTAGGATAATCAACTCTCACAAGTTAACCAAACCATTGTTCAAGCGACTCATTGCGATTTGCTATGGATTTTTGCAGCTTGTCGAGAGTAGTACTCACTCTATCTGTTGAAAAACTTTTCTTGGCGCATAGAAAATCGAGTACACGTTCTCGGTTGACTGCACCAAATTCAATCTTGTCGACCCTTGGTTCTTCAGGATCAAGAAAAATACTACGTATCTCTTGGTAGGGTACTTGTGAAAGCAAGCCGCTGATTTTTTTAATATCTTCCAGCCTGCCATTTTCCTTAATTAGTTTGATTGCGGTCTTTGGACCAATACCAGGAAAGCCCCCAGGATTGAAATCTGTGCCGATAAGTATGCCGACATCCACAAGCTGCTCGTGTGTTAGTCCAGTCTCATTCAAGACCTTGTCATGCTCAAGCATCTCCGGCTCGATATCGATGTAAGCGTTGCGGTTTGGCACTTTGCGCTTACCGCTGATTGCCAGATTGCGCACCAATTTCTTGGCTCCAAACAATATAGAATCATAATCTTGGCTGCCAACTGCAAAAGCGATGTTCTGCCTCGTAAGGTACGAGGCTGCTGATTCCCCTTCAGAGGGTGCCTGAATATATGGAATGCCGAGATAGAATAGCAATTTTTTAGAATCTTCTACCATCTCATGAGTTAGGACTGCTGTGCGTGAACTATATTTGCGAGCATCTTCCATTCTACCCTCCTCGATCGCGAGGTTATACCTTTCTGTCGCTTCTTTTTTCAGCTGGCTTCTTCGCTCTATCTCAGCCATCTTTAGCTCGTTTGACTTGCCATCAAAAACGTAAACGAGTCGGATGTTATCCATCAGTAAATTAATGTTCCTATAGAATAGGCCGCTCAGGTGACTTGTTACTTCTCCCTTGCTATTAGTAAGCAGCTCACCAGTTGGTCCCCTTATAATGCTAAGAAATTGATAGATCGTATTGTACGCATCGATTGCAATAACCTTCCCTACTAGCTCTGACAACTTAAGTTGCCTTGGGGTTACTAGTGGTCTGAGGTCTAAACCCATTTTTTGACATCACGTAATAGACATACTGTGGCACCACAAAAACTTTAACTCTGCACTCCAAAACTCTTATTCCAAGAAACTAGACAGGCATCGCCATTCTTCTAATTACGAATTATTTTATCAGTTAAAAACGTGGGTTAATGATCATCTTATGACACTTGCCACGTACCGAAAGTTACTATCTCTTCTAGCATGACAAAGATTGTCCTGCATAGTAGCTACACAGTAGTGGAAAATTGCTTGTAGAGCATGGTACTTAAGCAGACTTTGATAGGGAAGATTATTATGTTAAATCATGCTATAATACTATCGCCAGAATCTAATGGTGGCTGTCGAAGACTTACTTGTAAGAGAGCACTAAAGCACCTCTTCAAAAAATGCTTTCAAAGATGGAGAGGGTTAGATAATCGATCAGAGATTACCTTCAAACGCATAAACACCTATCAAGCTGCTTTAGCATATTTTCATGAGATAACAATAATGAATGAGCTACTGTCACCTATAGACCCTCAAAGTTTGGGCTATCCATTCAACGTCTTCCTTGGACTTTGCCAACCGCCCAATTTTTATACAATCACGAATATCCTTTGACTTGAGTTTTGTCCATACTACATCTGCTATTGCTGTGGAGATATCAGTTTGAATGCCTTCACGGCCAAGAATGTGAGTGCATACTTCTTGAAATGAGCCAAATGAGTATTGTTTGAAGCGGAGAACTACAAACCGAGATAGCAGTGGTGTCAACATTCTCTCAGTGGAGTTGCTGGTTGCAAAGACCCACGTCTTTAGATGAGTATTACGTGTCTTTTGAAATTTGGTTTCTGCTAAGATACCTGTTTCCATGAGGCTCAGTAGTGCAGTTTGATCCTTCATCGGCATGTGTTCTATCTCGTCCACAATCAAGTACCGAGGTCTTTGGTTAAACAAATAATCTATCATCCCAGATTTTGTGCTATGGCTTCCAAGCGTAAAATATGACCGTTCGAGCTTCATGCATTCAATCATGAAAAGTGTCTTGGCAGACGCAGGTGGTCCAACAAGCAATAAATGAACAGGCTTTTCAGAAGAGAAAGAGAGCTCGAACAGTCTTTTTACATCGGTATAGCCAACTATGCTATCAAATAGTGGTTCTGATTTAAGGGAGGTAAGTCTTTCGATTCGGGTATTGATTACGGGCTCTTCTGGCGTTGGAACTGGCAGCTTCTCTTCACGCATTCTGCATTATGTATGCGAAAATAGATTTTAGCGGTTCCTACTAAACTGTAATATCTATTAGCTGAAATCTTCTAGACTCTAGTTCACAAATGAGCGTATAGTACCAATCGTTTCACCCGTCAATTTAATAGTATAAGCTGTAGCATCAGCAGAAGACATCTTTGATAGTTGGTCAAGAAATTGAGTTTTGTCCTTACCGCGCTCATATATGCCGCCCGATTCCTTGATGCATAGAGGAAACTTTTGCATCTTAATGCCCTTTGAGAGAAGGTGTTCAATAAAGGAACGGTAGGCGTCAATATTGTACCAATTCCAGCCGCGCTCCTCGCTATACGCTATCCACACATCTATTGTATTTTGAAAAAACGCCTTTTGACGAAGCTCTTCAAGGGTCATGTGCTAAAAGTCGGCCCTGCGCATTTTGCTTCCACATCGTGGGCACGCTCCGCCCTTGAAGCGGTGGCCACAAGCTATGCAAATATAGTTTATTCCTCCACCTCCGCCCAGCATGCCGCCAAATCCTCCTCCGCCGCCCCCCATCCCCATACGAGCCATCATGCGTCTGCGCATGTAATATGAAATACCTATAAAAACTGCGATTGCGGGGATAAGTCCCCATAATCCAAGCCACATTGTAAAGAGCAGACTTATGGCAAGCGATACCATTATCCACGCCATCTGCTGACCTATCCAGTTCAATTAGCTATCGCATGATATTGGGGTTATTCTTTTATTAAGTTTTCCAGCTGAAATACTATAAAATCAAAACACGTGTGCCAGCCAAATAACGATAAGAATGAATATATTAGCACATTTGTGGATATTGTCAACCTAATCTTGCCTCTTTTTGTCACTTAGTAACGTTGTGATGGCCGAATGTAATAATGTCTCATTCTATCAGATCTCTCCTCTCGGGCAGCCATATCAAAATGACAATAGGAGTTTCTAAAATGTTAGCTAGCATTTAGGTCTATTCATGCGCACTAAATATTCAAACAGGTTCTATTTCATATTCACATTAGATCAGAAATAGACAAGTTCAAATCTATTGTATTTAGAAGATATCATAGCATTAGTCACTGTTAGCTATTACAAAGGTGGTGGCTGCTTCTCCTAAAATCATCATTTGATAATGTATTTGCTACTGCTCTGAATTGCTTTAGGTCAATTAATTTACTGTCAATCACAAACTTTATCCACAGTTAAATGTAATAACTTGCACCCTGAACTATCATTGTTGCCAAAACCACCTGCTGCTGTTTCAATTTTTGTCCTGTGCGAGGGCTGCTACTGGTGTGCAACATTTCTTGACAAAGCTAAAGTCAAGGATACGTGCCCGATGTGCTCAGCTACTTTACTATCAAGCTTTCCAATAATGCCGGATGAATCCTTTAATTTCAGCTATGATTCCAAACGCGGAGTCGAGCTTGATTTTGGACGAAGGAAATAATCAAGGAGAGTTCACAATCTTGAGTTCTAAGCTGTTGCCATTCCTATCATAAGCAGCAATTGTATTATCCTCATAAGGATAACTGATAATGATGGATACAAATCCAGTAAAATGGTTGAGGTCTTCAAGCGACGGATGGTTTGAGCCTCCAGGATGAGAATGTGCTGTGCCTACGTGAGGAATCGTGTAAGGAATATCATGAATTCCAAAACCCGAGTAGAATGGGCCACTCTCAGAAAATGGCGGGATTACAACCCCATCAACTGCGATCTGCTCTCGCGTACTCTTGCCCTGTAGTACTAGTATTGCCTCGTTTGGATGGTGTGTCTTAGCCCATGTGATTATGCTGTCGGCCACTTGTTTTGTAATTATGACAATCCTTCTATTCTGTCTCTCACTCTTTCTGAAATACAATAAAACACTCTCATTTTGCTTTTATTTTAATATTAACCAATGGAACACATCTTTAGCAAAAATGACTCGTCATGGCACATCATATCAAAAATGAAGAAATATTACGCCAGGTTTCACGAGGTTTGCATGAATCAATCTTGTGATGCATAGGAGGAATTGTTGTCACGTTAAAAGAGCTACTGACTTCAAATCTATATGGACACGCACATATTTACAGATCTTTCCTGAACCGTTCGATCAGTCTGTATGATATAATTGCAATCCCGTATGCTACAATCTGCTAAAACAAGCGAGACACTAGCTGTGATGTCTGCTCGTTGCTGATACTTGATGTCCTTTTTGCATCAATGCAGTAGCAATGCTAAATAAGCAGCTGTTACATAAGAGCAACAACTTGATGATGACTGAATGTTATTGAAAAGGGAGAACGTTAATAATAAAGTGATTCTACGAAGGGGGATAGTTGGCAATGACTGTGACGGGACGCCTCTCCTGATAAATGGCAGGGGCGAGGCATATCGCGTCAACGATACTGCGGTCTCACTTTGGAATATGTGTAATGGTATTACGTTTGAAGAGTTATTGTTAGAGGTTCTCAGGATTTCGAGCGACAAGAAGGATGACGTAAGGAAGTCACTTGAGCACATGGTAAAGAAGTTTCAGAAAATTGGAGTCATTGAATTGCGAGATCTTCGTTACCCACAGATCTGAAATGCAAACATAATGTAGCCCGCTGTTACGCCATTGCGTCGATACGGGTAGAAGTTATTGGTTTTCTTTGGCATTAGCTCATCCTTGATCGCAAGGGCATCTGTTTTTGAAGCTGAGACCTGGACAAGCCGCTCACCCAGTATTGCAGACCAAGGAAGTTGAGGAAGCATTCCCTTCTTATTTGCGAGCAATGCCACAATTCTGTTTAGGTCCTCTTTATCAAGTATGACAGAATAATTGCAATCATCTTTGTCGCTAAAAGGGTCGGGCACACAATAGGGGTCAATATGTATATAGTCACGGAGCTTATCTCGAAACACATCTGCTAGACCTGCAGCAATTGCAATGTCTGTAAGTGATAGTTTCTTAATCTCTTCAGATGTTGGCAGCCTTATTGAAGTAGCAAGCACAGCAGCTTTTATTACCATTCTATGATTATATAATTTTTCAGTGCAGTCAGTTGGCGTTACATCATATGCAAAATACTTGAATAATTATCTGCGGCTGATAAGGAGTTGTAATATAATTACCGAACTGATAAAGGCATAAATTGCAATGCCAGTTCAGAAATCATAGGAGCCGGGGTACCCAAGCTAGGTAAGTCAGAATAGGCCCTAAAAGGGGTCAGCCTCGAGATCATATACATTGACCCACACTATGACGTGCTAGCTGATGTCCTTCTGGACTCGAGGGTTCGAGTCCCTCTCCCGGCGCTCATCTATGGGAGTCTAGCGCGTGCTTTAAAACAGATTGGTGCGAGAGGGAACCCAAAGTAGTGAAAGCAGAAACGAGACAACAACAAAAACGCGCAAATACATCAACAGCATCCTTAAGTGACTCAGCTGAAACAACAGTCATAGAAGAAGAAGAAGAAGGAAAAAAACAAACTAGGACAAAAGGACAAGACTATGATGCACCTGACCGGATCATAGACTCAATAACTAGAGATTTTTCAAGGAAAGGGATCAATTCTAGACTAAAGGCACTTGCCAAGAAAGGTAACAAAAACGCCGCTACGATATGCGACCATATTTTTGCAGAGCAGACCGAACATAATATCAAGACATCAACTGCAGAAAGTAAGGTAAAGAGCCTGCTTTGGATTTCAAAACATCTAAACGACAAGCCATTTGAAGAAATGACAAAGCAAGACATCTTAAGCTACCTCAACAGCCTTCGCAAGCCAGCATCTGTAGACACTCAGCAAAAGTGGATAGGCTC
>JBQGBZ010000190.1:0-13206 GCA_052038215.1 Nitrososphaera sp. | reverse complement strand
ATTCGGGTATTAATTCTCCTCAGGACCTTGCCAATAAGAAATTCTCATCTCCACAACTTGGCAATACACAAGACGTAGCACTCAGAAATTACTTGCTTGACAATGGCTTCAATACCAAGGATAAGGGTGGAAATGTGGAGGTTTTACCTGTCAAAAATCCTGACATAGTGACGTTATTCTTGACAAAACAAATTGACGGTGCATGGGTTCCAGAACCATGGGGAGAAAGATTAGTAAGAGAAGGAGGGGGCAAGATACTCGTAGATGAACGAGATTTGTGGCCACCAGAAGGAAAATTTGTGACCACAAACATAATTGTCAATCCAAATTATTTGGAGAATAATCCAGATGTAATAAAGAAACTACTTGAGGCGCACATTGACGAAACAAACTGGATAAACGATAACAAAGCTGCCGCAATAGATGCATTTAATGTAGAGCTTCAAAAACTAACTGGACAAACAATAGCAGAAGATGTATTAAATACGTCACTTTCACGGATTGATTTTACATATGATCCAGTACGACTTTCCTTATTCCAAGACGCAGCCGATGCATATAATCTAGGTTTCCTTCCAGAAAATCCTGATGTAACTGAAATTTATGACCTGACAATTCTAGATCAGGTGCTTCAAGAGAGAGGCCTTCCTCCTATCTCTGGACTTGGTGCAGCAACTGGTAATGCCACAGCAGATGCTAATGCTACTGATGCATTCATCAGTAGTGACACAGGATAATTAACAGGTGAGAAGAACTAGAGAACATGGAAAAAAACAAACATAAAAATCAAGATGGGAGGAAATTCAATGCATTCAATCTCCCACCCTCCTTTTATTAAAAAATCTTTCTTTGATGCAATATTCTACTTATTTGCCACATATTTTAGGATCGATGAATATGCTGTTTATTCTAATATACAAACATAATTTACTGCACATCTGTTATTTTAATAGATAGTTATGAATGATAATGATTTCAAGAGTTAGAATAATACTCGGAAGACACTGAATAACCGATATCTATTATCTCTCAGAGTTATAAACAACATCAATATTACATCAGACAGCTTATCAATCAGTGGCAATATTCGCATATAATTATGTAAAACTGCCTAGATCTAAGTAATAATATAATCCGCTTTACTATTCAGTCATGTGTATAGGAAGAGTCATAACAACGGAGGGTTGGACATTTGAGCTTAGGTATTTTCGAAGAAATTGAGAGACTAATTGAATATATTCCCCTAGATGCCAAAAGTCTGATTGACGGTAAGTTTGCAAATGGAGTCTCAATTGATTCGCACTTCTTTTTTCACGACACTGATGGTGTTGCAACACGATTAGGAGTAATAGAACCTGGGATCAATTCTGTTAGCTTTAGGGATATTGTCAAGCTACTTAACAAATTTTTGAAGGATGCAAAGATTGAAGAATTAGTAGTGGCTCAAGGAATTTCTGCGAAGCAGATTGTAAGAGGTAATGGTCGTGTAGACAATGCTCATGGCTATTATCAGAATATGCAATTTCCTTCTCAGAGCATTATATTTGATTTCTGTCTGGCAGCATTAGATGGAGACGTATTTGATGCTAAATTATACTTGACACGTTCTTTTCATCTACTTGGGCTCCGAAGACGGATGGCATTATTGCTATCTGTAATTGTAAATGAGTTTGAGTTGAGACTAGACAAGGATATAAGAAAACTTTTAACATTAATTGCAATGATATCCGAACCTGGCAATATTGATGTCTATTTTATGTTAAAAATGAAGGTTTCAATAGTAGATATGCAACCTACTTAAAAGAGATGCAAATGGTGCACTTAGTGAGCATCTAGGATGATAACAATAAGAAGCAGATATTGCCAAGATCTGGAAAATAGATGCCTGAATGTTTTCATGGCTCATTCTTAGTTAACCAATAGTATTGATCAATTAATAGTCATTTTTATAATTAATATTCTAGCTACGCTAATTTGATCCTAGTTTGTTTCTCTTGACTGCTGGCTTAATGCAGAATATGCATATATGCTAAACTAAATAAATGTATTAACAATTTCATTGCAATATGTATGACGAAAAGGATGCACGTCTCTTGTATATCCGAGCTATAAAGCAATACACGGCAACTTCTAAAGACATTTCCACACAAGAAAAAACTGATGCAGATAGAATTTTGGAAGTGTTAAATCAAGGCAAAAATCCTGATACGAACTCGGTTGCTATGTTGTGCAATGCATTGGGTTATTATCTTAAGAGTCTCAAATCTATTGAGCAATTCATGATTTCTGACCCGTTGTTCCTTGGTTTTGATGGATCAAACCCTTTGTTAATAGGTTTGAATAAAGAGATCAGCTTCACATTAGAAGTAAAAGGTCATACTTGCCATGAGGATTTTCCGAAGCGTCGGTATTCTAGAATTGATTGGTAAGTAGAGCATTAAGAAGGATTTATCAGTATTTTAATAGGCAGTGTGAGTCCGAAGCACCTACTCTGTAGACTTTCTAAAGTTTTTCCAATAGATAGTTTTATCACTTCTACTTAATTGAAAGTACAACTCTATGTCCTCGAGACTTTTGTGGTTCAAATACAGCACTTCGATATTGCCCGGCTAGAGATCGCTATTTTGAAGAAAAAAAGCATACAATATCATTAAAGCAAAAATTAATTGAATTTGAGTATGTTTATGATTCTTGGATCGCTGTGTTATTTCATAAATCCTAGCTGAACCTATTATATTTTTCCTGAGATGTTTAAAAGAAGAGTTTATCCAGAACAGAGCCCAACAACCATATGCCTGATGAATATCTGTACTCTAACTATGGAAGTCTACTCACAAGCTTCATAATTTCTTCATAGTGGTGTCTTATGACTTCCTTTCCTTCTGTACCCATCGTTTCCTCGGCAGTTACCTTGCATTGAGTGATTGCTTGCTTCAAGTATACTTTCTTTGGTAGGATCCCAATAACTGCTGCCACAGTTGGCAAAAACTGTGGTCACAAACTTTCGAACCTGAGATTTTAGTATCTCATTGTCAATAGGTAGATTTAGTAATCTCAAGAATTCTCTATTTGCGCTCTCGAAACATGCAATTATTTCGTCTCTAACAAAAGATGGAGTGACATCTACCCCATGTGGATTTTCTGGGGCTTTATAGGTGGTAGTTGTCATAGTCCACTCACTTCTAGTCGGGCCAGAAGAGTGTATCTGATTTCTCTATGGGAACTCCTATAGCATTTCCCCCTTCGGTCCACGAGCCGTCATAGTTTCGAACCTATGGATAGCCCAATAAGTATTTCAACACAAACCAAGTGTGCGCTGATCGCTCACCAATTCTACAGTAAGTGATAATCTGTTTGTCTGGAGTGATCCCTTTACTTTTATACAGTGATTGCAACTCTTCAAAGCTCTTGAAAGTTCCATCTTCGTTTACTGTATCTCCCCAAGGTATATTCTTGGCACTAGGGATATGACCTCCTCGTTGAGCCTGCTCTGTAGGATATTCTGGAGCTGTTGATTTTACCATCAAATTCTTTTGGGGATCTAGCCTTTCAAATTTCCATCAATATCTATTTGACGCAAAAAATGAAGTGTATGTGATGAAACCAAACTAACTTGATAGTAAATACGCAGGTTTGGCATAAGTCAAAAGTTCAAAATAGATGACAGATCTGCATATACATGAAGATTTGCTGGAAGAATACGCCAAAAACAGAATAGACGGAAAAAAACCAAGAAACGAAGGGAGAACCTATATTATTGATAAGCTAGAAGGTCTTGACAAGGAGAACCTTGAAGTACTTGCGCCATTTGTTGATACTGTAAAGATATACGGAGTTTTACCACTTCTTATTTCTGAAGAAATATTGAAAAAGAAGGTAAAATTTTACCACGATCATAATATCAAAGTCTCTACTGGAAGCACAATTTCTGAGTACATGATATCAGAAAATGTATTCGAAAAGTTTGCTGAAGAAGCTGCGAAGGTGGGCTTTGACATTATAGAAATAGGAGAGAACAATGCGCATTTGAGCTTTGAACAGAAGAGAAAGATTACTGAAAGTATACTCGCCAAGGAACTTGATGTTCAATGGAAGGTTGGCAAGAAGGATCCGAGGCATCAACTTCCATTGGATGTTACCTTAGCTAAAATCGATGAAGCAGTCAAACTAGGTTCCGATAAAGTGGTACTTGAAGCAAATGAGGGCATAAATGTTGGCATCTATGATGAAAAAGGTGTAATAAGATGGAATTTCGTTGGCGCTTTAACTGCCAAGTTTCCTCCAAGCACCTTCATCTTTGAATCTCCTTTGGAATCGCAGCAGTCTGCATTGATTGCAGAATTTGGTCAGCGAGTCAACCTAGCTGAAGTGCGGATTGAAGCTGCTTCTGCTGTGGAGTCGCAAAGAAGAGGATTTCCAACAAAATCCGCTTTCAGCGTATCTAATCTTAGCAAGAACCCTGAAGGAAGTCCAGCAGCCAAGTTTGTTTACTTTGTAATGAAATCAAAACATCCAATTGATCAGGTTGAGCTTATGAATATGACCAATCTCCCAAGGAGGACCGTGCAAAGCGCAGTGGAGGAGCTCAAATCACAGGGGTTAATTATCGAACGAAGTAGCTTAGATGACGCACGAAAGAAGTTATACACTCCAATTCAATCTGAGTGGTTATAAGTTAACTGTGTCTAAAACATCTTCTTCATACACGACCATACTTGGTAAGAATGGGTAAGAAAACTGCGTGAGAGACACAGCCCAGTCAAAGAAGGAAGCAGCAAAGAAAAATATAGATATGACTTTTAGAAAGAAAATTATACCAATTGTTCAAGTCCTAGAGATGGCAATAATTATGGATACATCCTTTTATGGTTACAGAACTTTTGTATAATCATGATGGATAACATTTTCCTTATAAAACACGATTGATGACAAAGAACGCTTATAAAAAAGAAGATTTCCTGTACGTAAGACGAAAATACTTGGCAAATACTACCTTTAGAGTGCAATCGCACAAGTTCAGCCAGGAGAACATCCAGACTACACTTGTGTGTTCAAAATGTGACGAGGTCTTTTCCAAAGAGTTCCCCTTAGACCTCGAGGGTCAGACGATAGAATTTAAGTGTCCTGTGTGTGGCGTACCTGGCGAAGCAGATCTCCCATACAAAAGCGCGGAAGAGCGAGAAGAGCTAGAGGAGGACTTTGAAGAGGTAGAGGAAGAAGAGGGCGGAGAAGAATTTGACGAAGAATATTAGGTGGTTGCATAAAGTAAGCTCTGACCCTCAAGTCTCGTCCTGTATTCAATCCTAAGGATAGCTTTTAGATAATTGATGTAAATATATGATGGCTTCTCATGAGTGCCAGAAAGAAAGAGACAATGCTATTGGCCTGTCTCTTTAGCGAAGGCGTTTGCAGATATATGCGAGTTATATGATGCTTTATGTCAAAAAGAACAACGCCATAAAAACCGAGTTTATTTGATATACTGAGTAAACTCTGCTGCAACCAGAAGGCACTCCCTGTAATTTCAAAGTTATTTCCGAGCGAGCTTACCTAGTTGAGCAAGTAATGCCGAAAGCTGAATTTCTGGATGTGCACCAGCAGTAAGCCTGTAGTCATATTCCGCCATTATGGCTGCAAACTCCTCTGGTTTTTCCATCCTCATTTCATATGCCTCCTCGTTTGCATACCTCATAAAGTCCCCCTCTGACATCCCATAGACCTGTGTTAGTTCAAGAAGCTTTGCTCTGGAGTCATTGAACCTGCCAGACATTGCAAGGCGCAGTACTTCACCTACTTTTGCCCTACCTGAAAGTCCCATAGCTGCTGCAACATTTGCCACAGATACTGAACCCATCCCAGCCGCCGCTTGAATAATGTTTATGGAGTGACGTAGATCGCCACCTGTTGCCGCATATATCTGAGCCAGAGCCTTCTCTTCATATTTCACTTTCTGTTGTTTGCAAATCATTTCCAGATGATCGATAACATCTTCCTTTGGCAAGCGCGTAAATCTAAACACTACACACCTGCTCTGTATTGGCTCTATTATTTGAGATAGGTAATTACAAATAATAATAAATCTCGTCGTCCTTGCGCTGTCTTCAATTATGCGCCTGAGCGCAGTTTGGGCCTCAGAGGTCATCTCGTCGGCTTCATCAAGTATGATTATCTTGGGCTTACCAAATTCTTTATCTCCTGCTAGCTTGATTGAAGCAGCAAACTCTTTTACACGCTCACGCACCATCTTAATACCGCGCTCGTCTGATGCATTAAGTTCGAGCGTGTTCTTCCTCCACTCATCTCCAAGGAGCTCCATGGCAATGCAGAGTGCAGTAGTGGTCTTGCCAACACCTGCCGGCCCCGCAAATAGCATATGAGGTATATCCGGACTCTTTATCAGGTTGCTTATGCCCTTGATTATCTCCTTCTGATTAACTACCTCTTGTAATTTCTTTGGTCTGTATTTCTCAGACCACATAAGGTTTGCCAGATCTGTTTTTTTGGCTGATTCCATTACAAAGCGCTTTCACTGAAGTTATCAAACCATTAATAGGTTCCTATTATGCCTCACCACCTACCAATTTCAATCAAAAGACAGCTAGTAGCTAGCTACTAGCTTTAGAAAAGCTGTGCTGATATGATATATAATAAGTACTACGTTCTAAATAGCTCTTCCCCATGGTCAGCATCCTCCACCTGGAGCCAAGGATTGAAACTATCCAAAGTATTTACCAGCTCGGATTCATGCTCGAGGAGGTCAGAGTGTCATATAAAGAGGATGCTAAGATGAGCGTTGGCAACCTTGTGATCGATGCAAAAGAAGGTGATATGTCTTCTGTCCCCCGTTGGATTGCCAAGATTCTTGTCGAGCAAGGCATGATAGAAATTCAGTCAAATGATGTCACTGGCTACATATCACGGACTATGAACCGAGAGCGCATTGCAAAGCCCCATGACCTCTCGGGTGTTGATATCGACTTTTACGTCAGAGTCAACGATTACCTCGAAGGTTTGAAGGAGCGGGAGAGGGAAAATCTCATCATTTCCCTAAATACATTTGTAGCCTCCAGACTTGAAAAAATAGTCAAGCTTGCTGCAGCTTCATCACTCTCTCCCGAACTTGAAGGCAAACTATCTGCGGAAGAAAAGGAGCTGTACATCCTAATACACAAGATTTCGACTAAATTCAAAAAGGGAGTGCTAAAGAAGTTTGTCTGAGCAGCAGACCGCAGCAGCTCTTGCAAACGAATTGGAAAAGTTTCTCAAAGCGTTCAAAGACCGAGATAGCAATTACAAGTATTTTGAGAGGATCAATAACATGATGGCTTCAGGTGCACAGTCTCTTATTGTAGATTATATTGATCTTGATTCTTACAACCCTCTGCTCGCCAAAGAGATAACTCACAAGCCCGATGAATATCTTGAGGCATTCAACGAAGCAGTCCTTTCAGTACTGCGCGAGATACATCCTGACTATGAGCAAGAAATCCATGAAAAGTCCCGGGTCCGGATAGGCAACTATACCGTGCAAAAGGGGCTACGTGAAATAAACGCTGATTTGATAAATAAACTTGTGAGTATATCTGGCATGGTCGTGCGCTCCTCCGAAGTCAAGCCGCTTGCCAAGAAGATTGCATATAAATGCACAAACTGCAGCACTGTTACAGACGCGCAGCTCAAAGGTCTTGTGATGAAAAAGCCAGTTAAGTGCCCTGCATGCTCTGAAAAAGAACTGGAAATGGATCCAGAGAGCAGCCTGTTTATTGACTTTCAGATGGTGCGGCTGCAGGAGCTACCAGAGGATCTTCCTGCAGGACAACTACCACATTACATTGAAGTCACTGTCATGAGTGACCTGGTGGACCAGTGTCGCCCCGGTGACAGAATCATACTCACAGGCATAATTCGAATAGAACAGGAGCAGTTGGTTCCACAGGCCAAGACCAGCCTTTTCCGGCTTCGTATGGAAGGAAATAACATTGAGTATCTTGGCGGCAGGGCAGGAAGCAAGGATACTAGATCTGTTGAAAGAATTATGATAAGCACAGAGGATGAGCGGCAAATAAGAAATATAGCGAGTAAGCCTGATGCTTACGAAAAGCTAATCGCCTCATTTGCTCCCCACATTTATGGACATGAACCCATTAAGGAAGCGATCCTGCTGCTTATCGTAGGCTCTGTGACAAAGAAGCTTGAAGATGGCTCAACCAGAAGAGGTGATATTAACGTGCTTTTAGTAGGCGATCCAGGTACGGCAAAATCCGAGATGTTGAAGTTCACTGCAAAAATTGCACCGCGGGGATTATACACTTCGGGTAGGGGTTCTACAGCTGCAGGCCTGACAGCCGCAGTTATTCGTGATAAGTCGGGGATCATGATGTTAGAGGCAGGCGCCGTTGTATTGGGCGATCAGGGGATCGTATGCATAGACGAATTTGACAAGATAAAGCCCGAAGACAGGTCGGCGCTTCACGAAGTAATGGAACAGCAGACTTGTTCCGTCGCAAAGGGAGGCATTGTTGCCACACTGAATGCAAGAACGTCAATCCTGTCTGCAGCAAACCCCATATATGGCAAATATGATCCATACAAGAATATAACAGAAAATGTCAACCTACCAGTCCCTCTGCTGACAAGGTTTGACTTGATATTCATAGTCCGGGATAATCCAGACAAGGAAAAAGACAACCGTGTCGCAAGCCATATTTTGGAAATACACCGTGACACCGAAAAAGCCGCCAGGCCTGCGATTGACATCGACCTTTTCAGCAAATACCTGTCATATGCAAAGCAGATCGAGCCTACATTAACATCTGAAGCAATTGACATCGTTCGCAGTTATTATATGGAAATGAGGAGGATAGACTCAGAAGGGATGATAACGGTCACTCCAAGACAGCTTGAAGGGCTGATTAGGCTTGCATCTGCTCGTGCAAGATTGCTGTTAAAGGACATGGTGGATGCAGAGGATGCTCAGCGTGCTATCTACCTTGTAGACCAGATGATGAGAACAGCTGGAGTCGACGTTAACACAGGAAAGACAGACCTTGGAGTACTATATGGGAAGCCTCAGAGCGTGGTTTCGAAAGAAAAGATGTTCATGGAACTATTCAGAGGACTAGCCGGTGATGAGAACAATGACGTAGAAGATAAGGTGCTTGTGGATGAGCTAGTAAAGACAGGGAAGTTCTCTGACGAAGAAGCAAGACAATATATTCACAAGTTCAATCGAGAAGGCCAGATATTTGAAAGACGGCCTGGCTTTTGGGCTAAGGCGTAAATGCATTTTTAAAATAGCCGGCTTGCTTATAGTTTTAAAATGCCTGCGGCTTTAACCGATAGTTCAATCAAAATGCTTCTTTCGCACCTTGGCTATACTTCTCTTTATCCACCTCAGGAGATGGCATTAAACCATGGCATATTGGATGGAAAGAGCGTGCTCATGACTACTCCAACTGCCAGTGGCAAGACGCTTATTGCGATGATGGCCATCCATAACACTCTGAAAAAGAATAAAAAAGCAGTATATCTGACACCGCTTCGTGCACTGGCAAGCGAAAAGTATGATGACATGAAAGTGCTTGAGAATCTCAATTTTGGCAGAAAGATCAAGGTGATGGTTGCAACTGGTGACTATGATTCTTCGGGAAAAGAACTGGCTGCAGCAGACGTCATTGTTCTTACAAATGAAAAGATGGACACGCTTTTTCGGCATAATGCAGAGTGGCTTGATGACATAGATCTCTTCGTATCTGATGAAGTGCATCTTATAGGCGATAGGGAAAGAGGGGCTACACTTGAGATGATGCTTACCAAAATCCGCAAGCATTATCCGCAATCTCAGATAGTAGCACTTTCTGCTACTGTGGCCAACTCCAACGAGATATCTGATTGGCTTGACTGCGAGCTTGTAGAAAGCGACTGGCGACCTACAAAGCTAGTGGAAGGAGTCTATGAACATGGCATTATCAAAATGAGAGGCGGCACCACTTTTAGAGTCAACAACTCAGGAATTTCATCTGCCGTAGACATTGCTATTGATTGTGTTGATGAGGGTGGGCAGGCACTGATATTTGCCGAAACAAGAAAGCGCGCTGCTTCGCTTGCAGCCAAAGCTGCAGAAGGTATCTATAAACATCTAGACAAAGCAGCAAGAGAACTGGCAACCAAGAAATCATATGAAATACTGTCTAGAGGGGATGACAGCGAGATCACAAAAACGTTGGCGAAGCTTGTATCACGAGGGGTAGCATTTCATCACGCTGGCCTTGCCTCATCAAGCAGGGAGATAGTGGAAAGCTCGTTTCGAAAAGGTGTTATCAAATTGCTAACTGCGACGCCAACACTTGCCGCCGGCGTTAACCTGCCAGCAAGACGTGTCGTGATAGCAAGCATCCTGCGATACGACTCTGAGTATGGCAGAAATCTACCTATCAGCGTACTAGAGTATAAGCAACTGTGTGGCAGAGCTGGCAGACCGCAATACGATACAACCGGCGAGGCCGTAATCGTAAGTGAGTCTGGAGCAGATGCTGAAGATCTTTATGACCATTACGTCCTTGGGAGCCCAGAGCCGATTCGATCACAGCTGTCAAGCGATAGTGCTATCAGGTTTCATTTGCTCTCAAACATCGCAACTGTACCAGGTATGAAAAAACCAGAGATACATGACCTCTTCTCAAGGACACTTTTTGCACGTCAATATCGGAGCGCAACTGTCAAACTTAAGGTCGAGTCAGCCCTTGAATACTTGGAGGGAGAAGACCTGGTCAAGTCAAGGAACGATCGCTATATTGCTACAGAATTTGGCAGGCGCACATCGCTCCTGTACATCAATCCAGATACTGCAGTGAAATTTAGAGATGCTCTCCGAGGAGTGGAGCAAACAGCAGACGACACCAACAAACATACACTGGGGCTTCTGCATGTGATAGCAGACAGCCCTGACTTCTATCCAAAATTGTCATTACGCAAAACGGACTATGAGCAGGTAAGCATCCTAATACAGCATCGTGGCAATGAACTGTTGTATCCTGTAAGCGAATATGACTGCTCTCGCAGCTTTTGGGCATTATGCTTGTGGATAGAAGAGACATCAGAAAAGGTGCTGAGCGACAAAATAGGTGTTGAGGCAGGTGACATGCACAGGATAGTAGAGATAGCTAACTGGCTTATCTATTCTCTTTATGAAGTGGCCAAATTGTTGCGTCGAGGGGATCTTATGCCAGAAATTTATAACCTACGTAGTAGGATAAGATACGGGGTGAAGGAGAAGTTGCTGCCACTTGTCGTGCTTGAGGGCATTGGAAGAGTCAAAGCTAGGGCACTGTATAACGCAGGCTTTACTGATGTACCCTCAATTACAAAAGCTTCAGAGGCCAAGCTTGCAAGTGTGCCCAAGATTGGGCCAGCTCTGGCAGGTAAGTTAAAACATCAGTTAAAGAACAGGCTGGGACAATAATATCAAATGCTGGACGGCACTAATCTGATAATATATGCCGCAGCCGTATCTGCTATATCCTTCTGTGGCGTGTTACTTGTGATGCCGGCAGCAATCAGGTTGCTGGTTGCAAAGGGCAGGGTAGTCCCTGATGCTCACAAACCGGAAATGCCTCAAGTTCCTCGGCCAGCAGGTCCGGTCATCATGATCAGTATTGCTGCAGCCGAAATCGTGCTTTTTATCTTAACAATGAACGTTGCTGTCTTTGCAATACTTCTAACAACAGTTATCGCGTTTTTCGTAGGATACATCGATGATAGCCGAGTGATGCCAGGCTGGTTTAAACCCGTGGCGCTGTTGGCTGCTGCTCTTCCGTTGGTCCTTCTTGATATTTATGTAGGAGATGTGTATGGGGACTCTCTAAATCTAATATTTGGTAGTGCATACATACCTCTACTATACGTGCCGCTCATATTCGTCATTATTCCCATTACTGGTAACACTATCAATTCCATTGATGTGCTAAACGGGGTAGCAAGTGGTTTCCTGATAATTGCAATGGTCCCACTCCTGGTAAGCATTGCGATTTTTGGCAGTCGCGAAGTGTTCCTTGCTGCGCTTCCATTATTATTTGCCGCAATTGCATTTTACAGGTACCACAAATTCCCAAGCCGGATATTTCCTGGCGACTCAGGTACACTTTTGCTGGGAGCAATGTACGGCGCAATAGCCATTGCTGGCAGTTCTGAAATAATTGGAGTAATTGCACTCTTGCCGGCTGTAATGAACTCATTCTTATTCCTTGCAAGTGTAAAGCGTATAGTGGAGCACAGGGAGGTAAAGGCAAGGCCTACAATATTGACAAACGACTTCAAGATAGCTGCAACAAATGATAATACGGCACCAGCTACACTTGTAAGGTTGATTGTTGTGGATAAGCCGCTTGGCGAAAGAGAGATTGGCTATCAGATATTCAAGCTTGCACTCTTTACATCACTTTTAGCATTTGTATCAATTGCGATCCAGTATTTCGTCTTCAGCAGGTAGAGTAATCTAGATGGCACTTATGATTCTGGCGCTTTTCGTGACAGGTATGTGGGCAATGATACTTGCTGTTGCAGCATTCTTGGTTATCTTTATTGCACCAATAGATGTATACTTGTTTGGCGGCCAAGGAGAGAGGTTAGCCATATCAGCAGTACAGGCAGCAATTGCTGTATTAGTAGTAATTGTTCTTGTTGCAGGGTTAAGCAAATTAAAGAGAATTTATCTGCACAAAAAGCTTCAAGGGTAATATATCACTCTAGAGATAGCCTTCATAACTGTTAATATTCCCCAAAGCGTCTCTTCTTACTAAGAGAGTATATAGAATGTCGATAAACATGGAGACTGCTTTGGCTTTGTTGCTGCTGCCTATAATAGGCAGCATTCCCACTGCAGCTGGCCAAAATGCATTGTCCAATACTACTGTTAGCGATATTGGTGACCTTGTTGGCAATATCACAGAAAATAGTGTAGAGGAGGTAACAGATGACTCTCTTCCTTTGGAGTCAATAGAAGACTTAAGCGGTAGCGCAGACGATACCTCATCTGTTACAGCAGGTGACACTATCTTGATAAACGAAGTTGAGCTAAACCCTGAAGGCAATGACGAGGAGGAGTGGATCGAGTTATACAACCCTACTGCGGTAGACATCAACATCAGTAATTTTGAGATAAAGCCGTTGTTCCAGTCTCCAACGATCGAGCTGCCATCAGATGCTGTA